>JBEKFN010000103.1:0-11616 GCA_050013295.1 Terriglobales bacterium | reverse complement strand
ACGTCGGCCAGCAGCCTGAACTTCCGTTTCTCGGCAATTTCAAACACCTCGTCCGGATTCGTGACCTCGATCACCAGCATCCGGTTCACATCTTTCAAGCGCTCGCGCACCTCGGCGGGATATTCCTTCGCCAGCGAGTTCAGGCTGAGCAGCGCGAGCGGAGCCGACAGGATCGCCGACTTTCCATCTTCGCCGTCCACCGCGTCGAATCCAATCGCATGCAGGAACTCCCGGAGCACCCGCAGATCGTTCGGGTCGCCCACATACCGCCCGATATGTAACGACTTCAGCATCGGATCCCCCGACGATTGGCTAATTCTACACTGCTGATTTCAGATGACCCGATCACCCGATGGCCCGATGATTCACGGCCCGATAATCACTTACCCCTGAACTGCGCCGCACGTTTTTCCAGAAACGCGGTCGTGCCTTCTTTTCTGTCTTCGGTGGCACAGCAGACACCGAAGAGCGTCGCCTCCAGATACAGTCCCTCGGCCAGCGTCATCTCCATGCCCTTGTTGACCGCTTCCATGGCATACTGCACGGCCAAAGGAGCGTTGGCGATGATCTTCGCCGCAATCGCCTCCGCGCGAGGAATCAGGTCCGCCGCCGCCGTCACTTCATTCACCAACCCAATACGATGCGCTTCCTGCGCCGTGATCATCTCCCCGCCCAGCACCATCTGCATCGCAAGCCCCTTGCCCACCAGGCGCGGCAGCCGCTGCGTCCCGCCATATCCCGGAACCATCCCCAGGTGCACCTCCGGTTGCCCCAGCTTCGCGTTCTCGCTCGCCAGACGCATGGCGCAAGCCATCGCCAGTTCGCATCCGCCGCCAAGCGCAAATCCATTAACGCACGCAATCACCGGTTTGCCCAGGTTCTCGATCAGGTCGAGCACCGCCTGCCCCCGGTGCCCATACTCCTTGCCGGAAACCGCATCCAGTTTCGCCAGTTCGCCAACGTCGGCGCCAGCAACGAAAGCCTTCTCGCCCGCCCCAGTCAAAATCGCCACGCGGATCGAGGCGTCGGATTTAATGTCGGTGAACGCCGCCCGCAACTCTTCCATGGTGGCCATGTTGAGCGCGTTAAGCACCTTCGGCCGGTTGACGGTAACGTAGGCGATGGAGTTTTTCTTTTCGAGGAGTATGTTTTCGTAGGTCATAAGTTCAAGCTTACCCGATCAGTTTGAGGCGACGCACTATTCCTACTGCAATCTTACGGATGGTCAACCAATGAACGTTTTTCCGTGCCTTCGACCAGCGGGAACCGGAGCCCGGGCGGAGCCTTTCTGCCGATCAATCCCATTACTGAGTCTTGGGCTGCCCTGTCGCCAAACTCCCCGACGAACACAGCATCCGGACGTTCTCTCCGACTGTGACTACCGATAGCCGAGTCGAATGTCATGCCTGGAATATGGAACCTGCAACGGCGGCCGGAGTCGGCTCGATACGCAACGGGTAGGCACATGCCAAGCATCGGTCGCGCAAGAACGGAAAGCACAACAGTGACACCCACTTTGTCCGGGAAGGCCGCTTCCCCTTTCAGGTATCGTCGGATTCTCTCCCTGTATGGCCCTAGTTTGAGTTGCGGAAATATCTGACCCCGGCAAGACCAATTGCACAGGGACGCGCGCCATATTACGCTGAGGCAAAAGTACACAAGTTGACTAAACTCATCCGGCAGTACCGGATAACCCACAAGCTCAGGATTGGGGTCGAGAGGCTGCCGTCCCCTTAACTCGTCCCGAAACCGGAACCTGCCCCTGCCACGGTAGCAATTGTGAAGTACCCATCCTTCGCCCTTGCTATTCAATCGCTGCTCGCAATCTGTGCAAAGTAGATGCTGCCGAGCTTGTTCCGATGACTTCCGCTCGCCTGTGCTCGTAAGCAGAACCGTGTCGGGATGAGAGGGGTCGGTCCCACTCCCGATCAGTCGATAGAGCGCCCTCGGCAAGAGATGGCTAAGTTGGAGCCCTCGATCACTTAGACACAACGCGCACTTGCCAATCATTTCGTTCATGTTGCCCTTGGATGACTTGCTATAATTGTATAGCAAGAGGTAATTCATGCTAGCCATCCGCCTACCCGCAACCATCGAAAAACGCCTCGACCGCCTCGCCAAGCGCACCGGACGCACCAAGACTTACTATGCCCGTGAGGCCATCCTCCAACATCTCGACGATCTGGAAGACGTCTACCTCGCCGAGAAGGCGCTGGCAGAAATCCGTTCCGGACGCAGCAAGCCGATTCCCATCGAAAAAGTGATGCGCCGCTTTGGCCTGGAACGTTGAGGTTTCGCCAAAGGCCCAGCGACAACTCGACGAACTCGATAAACCCGTCGCGCGGCGTATTTCCAGGTTTCTCTACGAACGAATCGGAAAGCTTGACGACCCTCGCCAACTTGGCGAACGCCTGCAAGGAACCCTGAGTGAATTCTGGCGGTACCGTGTCGGAGACTACCGCATCATTTGCTCCCTCGAACACGAACGCCTGGTCGTGCTCGTCCTCCGCATCGGCCACCGCCGAGAAATCTACAAATAGTGGCGTGAGCTCTTAGAACTTCCCCGCCTTCGGCTTACTCGGGTCCGAGTAATCATAAAACCCGCGCCCCGTCTTCCGCCCATACCACCCCGCCATTACCATCCGCTTCAGCAGCGGAGGCGACGCAAACCGCCGCTCCTTGAACTCGTCATACATCACCTGCGTGATGTAGTAAGTAGTATCGAGCCCGACAAAATCAAGCAAAGTAAACGGACCCATCGGATGCCCGCAGCCCAGCTTCATAGCGTTATCGATGCCCTCGATCGACCCCACGCCCTCTTCATACGCCCGGATCGCATCCAGCATATACGGCACCAGCAGCCGGTTTACGATGAATCCCGTCTTGTCCGAAGTGCGCACCGGAACCTTGCCCAGCTTCTGCGCAAACTCGTAGGCCGCGTCGTACACCGCGGGCGAGGTGGCGATCGTCTTCACCACCTCCACCAGCTTCATCAGCGGCACAGGATTAAAAAAGTGCAACCCGACGAATCGTTCCGGGCGTTTAACCGCGGTCAAAAGCTCAGTCACCGAGATGGAAGAAGTATTCGAAGCAAAGATCGCGTCTTTCTTCACGACATCATCGAGCGACGCATACATCTTCTTCTTTTCCTCAACGTTCTCGATGATGGCCTCGATGACGATATCGCAATCGGCCAGGTCCGCTTTGTTAGTCGTCCCCTTGAGCCGCGCCCGGATCTCGTCCTTCTGCTGCGGAGTGATCCCACCCTTATCCACCGGCCGCTCGGCAAACTTACCGAGCGACTTCTCAATCCCGGCAAAGCCCTTGTCGAGATACTTCTGCTCGACTTCGAGCACGGTGACGTCAAATCCCGCCGTCGCGCAGACCTGCGCGATGCCGGACCCCATCAGACCACAACCGAGAACGCCAACTTTTTTAATTTCCATTGAGTAATCCTCAAAAGTAGCGCCGCCGTCCCGGCGGCTGTCGTGCGGGCGTCTCGCCCGCACCGCAAGGCCAAGATGGCCTCGGGACAGCCGGCAAAATGCCGGCGCTACTAATTCAAGCGCTTAGTGAAAGCTTTCCACCACCATAGCAATCCCCTGCCCGCCGCCGATACACGCCGTAGCCAGCCCGTATTTCTTCTTCCGCCGACGCAACTCATAGAGCAGCGTAATCACCAGCCGCGTCCCGGTCGCTCCCAGCGGATGCCCCAAAGCAATCGCTCCACCGTTCACGTTCACTTTTTCGCGATCGAGTCCCAATTCTTTTTCCACCGCCAGATACTGCGCCGCAAACGCTTCGTTCACTTCAATCAAATCGATGTAATCCAAAGTCAGCCCCGCGCGTTGCAGCGCAATCTTGGTCGCCGGAACCGGACCGCGCCCCATCAATTTCGGCTCGACGCCCGCAATCCCCCAATTCACAATCCGTCCCAGCGGAGTCAGATTTCTTTTCTGCGCCTGCTCCAGCGACATCACCACCACCGCCGCCCCGCCATCCACGATACCGCTCGCATTCCCCGCTGTCACCGTCCCGTTCTTCCCAAACGCGGCGCGCAGCTTCGCCAGGCCCTCGATCGTTGTCTGCGGACGCCGGTGATCGTCCTCGGCCAGCATCTCTCCGGTCGCCTCGCCCTTAGAATTCCGCAGCGGCACCGGCGTGAGCTCTTCCTGCAAGCGCCCCGCCTTATAAGCCGCATCGGCCGTCTGCTGTGAGCGCAGCGCGAACTCATCCTGCGCCTGCCGCGTGATGCCCTGCTGCTCGGCATACAGCTCCGCGGTATTCGCCATATAAAGTCCGCAATAAGTATCGAGCAGCGCCACCATCAGCGAATCTTCGAGCTTCCCGCCCGCAGCCAGCGTGAACCCATCGCGCCCCCGAATCACAAACGGAGCCTGCGACATCGATTCCATCCCGCCCGCCAGCACCATCTTCGCTTCCTCGGTCTGGATCATCTGCGCCGCGCTGACAATCGCCTGCATCCCCGATCCACACAGCCGATTCACCGTCAGCGCCGGAGTCTCAATCGGCAATCCCGCCCGCAACGCCGCGTGCCGCGCTCCGTACAGCGCGTCGCCCGAAGTCTGCTGCGCGTTGCCGAACACGGCATGATCGAAATCCTTCGCGTCGATTCCCGCGCGCTCGATAGCAGCCTTCGCCGCTACCGCGCCCAGTTCCTGCGCCGTGTAATCTTTGATCTTCCCGCAATAGCGTCCAAAGGGCGTGCGCGCCCCACTGACTATGGCAATGTCTCCAGGTTTCAACATGGTTGCTTGTGAGTTTAGCAGGAGGGGCAGTCGTTGGTCGTTAGTCGTTGGTCGTTCGCTATTCGCTATCCGCTAAACAGTTTGGGCTCGCACCCATCGAAGGACGCAGTGAGGCAATCCGGAAGAATCCGCCAAGATTTTCTCGGCGAACTCCGCGTAGTATTCTGCGTACTCTGCGTTGAAGGTTTGGACGTTCTCGGAGTCTCGGCGGTGAAGCCTACGCCACGGCCGCGGACGCAGCAAACTGCGGCGCCTGACTCACAATCTTCCCCGCGCCCTGCACTACCGCCAACTCCAGCGCGTGATCGGCGCGGTTGGCCACTTCGGTCACAATGTCCACCGGATCGAAATGCTGCCGCATCACCGCCTGCGCCAGCCCGGCGCTGAATTCGACCCCCTGGTCCTTACCCGGGAAACGTACTTCCCCGAGCAGCCGCCGCAATTTCTCCACCGCCAGGAACGCTTCCTTTTCGCCCGTGTCGCCGAGCACCAGCGCAACCGTCGTCGCTTCGTAGCGGAACGCCAGGTCGTTCGTCCGGATGTTCGCGGAGATCCGCTGCCCGATCTGCTCCATCACCGCCGTCACCGCCGCCTCGCCATGCTCCTTGATCAGCGCGTTACGCCGTCCAAACTGCATCAGCAATACCGTCACCGCCGTCCCCTGCTGCAACCCGCGCCGGATTTCCGCCTGCAGAAGATCCAGATACGAAGCCCGCTTCAGCAGCCCCGATTTCTCGTCGGTCACGGAAAGATTCTTCACCAGCCGCCGCAGCCCGGCGTTGTTGAGCGCGATCAACACCTGGTCGCTCAACGTCCGGATCACCAGCACCTCCGTAGCCTGCCACACCCGGCCGGAGTTCTGGGTCAGGATGAGCACTCCGATCTGGTCGTTGCTATTGTCATTGTTATTGTCATTGCCTTCGGCCAGCGGCAGAGCCAGCAGCGATTCGATCTGCAACTCTTCGACCGCGCTGCGCACGTCCATTAACTCCGGAGCGTTTTTCGCATCGCCGATCGTCACCGTGCCTCGCGCCACCGCCAGATCCTGCAGCGTTTCCACCAGGCTCACCAGCGCCACCGAACTCGCCGGAATCAGCCCCTCCATGTGATATTCCTGCACGCTCGAAGGCGGCAGGCCCGGTTTGCGCAAGGCCGCAATGCAGCGCGCCGTCCGCCAGTTCGCGCCGATTTCGTTCGCCGCCGTTTTCAAAACTCCTTCCGCATTTCCCTGGCGATAGAGCGTGCGCGTGATTTCAGCCACTTTCGCCAGACTGCTGACGTCGGCCGCTTCGCTCGCCGCCGCTGCCGCCGCCGCCAACCCCGCTTGATCGACACTCGCCGCCGCTGCTGCCGCAGCCGCAGTCGCCAACCCGGCCTGATCGTCACTCGCCGCCGCCGGCGCAGCCGTCGTTAGCGACCTGGCATACTTTGGTTGGATGCCTGCCGAAATGTATAACTTCTGCAGTTCCTGGTTGTGTTCTTCCTCATGCGGAAACAGTTCGTGAATGCGCTGCAAACGCTCGATCGCCTTCGAGCGCATCCCGTACTGCACCAGAATCTCGGCTTGCAGCATCAGATCCTGCAGCGCGGCCGCTCCCAACGTCGGTTCTTGGACCTTAACTTCAGCTGCCTGCTCTTCTTTCTTCGCCGGCGCGAACCGCGATGCGATCGCCTGGAAGCGCTGATCGGCGATCTTGCCCCGCAGCGCCTCCAGCCGTTTCTGATGTCCCGGCTCGTACGGATCCACTTCCGCCGCCCGGTCCAGACACTCTCCCGCTTTCTGGTAATCGTGCTTCAGGCAATACAGATCAAACAGCTTCAGCAGCGCCTGGGCGTAGTCGGTTTCACGGTTCGACGCATTGAACAGCTCCGCCAGAAACTCCAGCATTTCCGCCGACGGACGGTGCAATGCCAGTAATTCCTGCATCGTCGTGAGCAGCGATCGTCGTTCCCCACGCCGCCGCTGGAAGGCTTCCAGCTTCCGCGCCAGCGCCACCGCCTCCGCATCCAGTTCGGAATCGATCATCTTTCCGATCAGGCTGACAACCTGGTGCAAGCGCGCCGGGTTCTGCTCGAACAACTGCCAGACCAGCGGCTCAGCATCCACGCACCGCTCCGCCACCAGCAGCGCCTGCGCATACAGGTCGCGCAGCTCCAGCGATTCATCTCCCGATTGCACCAGCGGCTCGAAAATAAAAATCGCCGCCCCCGCCTCGCCCCGCGACAGCAGGCTCTTGCCATAGGCCAACGCGATCTTCGAATCCGTCGGATTCTCCGTGTAGGCCCGCTCAAACCACGGGCTGGCGTTTCCGCCCGAAGTTTGCATCAGTTCCGCCAATTGCAAAAATGACTGCGCCGCCAGCACGTGCTCGCCCAGTTCCGCCGCCCATTCCGCCACCCGCAAATGGTTTTGCTGCGATGGTTCCAGGCTCACAATCTGCCGCAAAACCAGCAACCCCTCTTCTTTTTGTCCCTGCCGCTGCAAATCCTCCAGCGCATTTTCATACGTCCCGATGGCCAGCTTTTTGTTCGAATGCTCCAGCAGTTGCCCAAAGTGCACTTTCTGTTCCCACGTCGGGGTAGCATAGCGCGCCAGCTTCTTATAGGTCAGGCTCGCTCGCGTCGCGTCCGTCGACGCCACCTGCCGCTCAAACAATTCTCCCAGCAGCCGCACCGCCTGCGCCCCCTTGTTTAAAGAGAGACACAGGTCCGCCGCCACTTGCCGCACATTGTCGTTCTGCGGATCGCTTTCCAGGATTTGCAGGTATTCCGCCAGCGCGTCGGCCGTTTTCCCCTTCTGTAAAAGCTTCTCCGCCTTTTCTACACGGCGGGCTACTTCGGCACGATTAGGATTTTCCGGCATTGGCGGTCTTAGAACGCGGTTCTTGGGACAGAGAGTCCCTCCTTGATTCTAGGATTCACCCTCTGCACCAGCAACGCGGTACCCCCGCTCCGCGATTACCAAAGTCACGCGTTCAGTTCGCGCTCCAGTTTTTGCGACGGACCAAGGACGCTCAATGGTTCTAAATCAGTACCAAATTGGGAAAAATCCCACCTGCCATTCCGACTTATTTGACCGATTCGGCATTGAAACCTCTCATCCTTCTGATATCCTGATCGAGTTTCGGGTCCCATCTGAGCGGCGGGACGACCCCTGAGCTTCCCTATCCGTGCGACTTCCTGTCGCGATCAGTTCCTGGCCGCTCTGTTCCCCCGAACGAAGGAGCATCTGTGACTTCCTCTCGAAAATTCAACATTCTTTCAGGCACTGAACGCCAGCCCGTCCGTGGTGCCCGCCTGATCCACAATTCGCATCCGGACCAAACCATTGAAGTCTCAATACGACTTCGCCCTAAATCGGGGGTAAAGCATCGAGAATTAGGAACTGCCCTGGAAAAACCCGGTTTCAAGCACATGTCGCGCGTCGAGTACGAGAACGCCCACGGCGCCGATCCTGCCGATCTCAGCCAAATTAAGAAGTTCGCCCAGGAATTCGGCCTCAAGGTTCACGAGACCGGAACGGAACTCGCGCGCCGGACCCTGATGCTGTCGGGAACCGTAAGCAGCCTCGAAAAGGCCTTTCACGTGGAACTCAAAGAGTACAGCCACCCCAAGGGAAATTTCCGCGGCCGGGTCGGCTCCATCAGCGTGCCCGCCGAGTATGCGGACATCATCACGGGAGTGTTTGGGCTCGACAACCGGCCGCAGGCAGAACCGCATTTCAGGCGCCTGCCGTCAACCGGCGGCCTTAAGGCCGGCGTCTCTACCAGATCGTATGATTCCAATGAAGTGGCGCAAATCTACGACTACCCAGCCGGCGACGGCACGGGCCAGTGTATAGGGATCATTGAGTTAGGTGGAGGCTTTCAGCTCGATGACTTGAGCAACTATTTCAGCTCGCTCAATATCAACGAGCCGCAAGTCATTTCCGTATCCGTCGATGGAGGCACCAATAGTCCAACCAATCCGAACAGTGCCGACGCCGAAGTGATGCTCGACATTGAAGTCGCGGGCGCGATTGCTCCGGCTGCCAAGATCGTCGTCTATTTTGCCCCGAACACGGATCAGGGCTTTCTTGACGCCGTCACCACCGCCGTACACGACAGCACAAATCAGCCCTCGGTCATTTCCATAAGCTGGGGCTCTGCCGAGTCGCAATGGACAACTCAAGCACTCACCAACTTCAACGACGCCTTTCAAGCGGCCGCGGCCATGGGTGTAACCGTCTGCATCGCCTCCGGTGACAATGGTTCTTCCGACGGAGTCAACGACGGCAACAACCACGTCGATTTCCCGGCTTCCAGTTCGTTCGCACTGGCCTGCGGTGGCACCACACTGCAAGCTTCGAACGAACAAATTGTCAACGAGACAGTGTGGAACGACCAACCGACTGGAGGAGCAACGGGCGGCGGTGTAAGCGACATTTTCCCGCTTCCAACCTGGCAAAATGGCTTCGATGTCCCGGCGCCCACAGTCGAGGGTGGCGGACGAGGCGTACCGGACGTCTCCGGCGATGCCGACCCCAACACCGGCTATAACATTCTCGTCGATGGCGAGACCGAAGTCGTCGGTGGCACCAGTGCGGTTGCTCCTCTATGGGCCGCGCTGGTAGCGCGAATCAATCAACAGATCGGGAAACCGATCGGTTTCGTGAACCCGTTAATCTACGCGCAAGCCGTAGAAGCCTCGGGATTCCACGACATAACTCAAGGCAACAACGGCGCCTTCAGCGCGGCCCCGGGATGGGATCCATGCACCGGACTTGGCAGTCCCGATGGAGTCCCGTTAGAGGCAGCGCTTACCGGAAGACCTGCCACACAGTCAACTGGATCTGTGCGGTCTGGCCGATCCAAAAGAACCGCAGCCTAACACCACCCGGGGGCGAGCCTCGCTCGCCCCCAATTTTCTCCCCGTATTGCCGCGTCTTTTTTCGCCCCCGCGAACCCAGTAGCTAACTGCTCAACGCCAGGGGTGAACCGCTAATTTAGAATGTCCCTTGTGAGCGAACCCCTTCGGATCGGTATTCTCGGTGACTTCAATCCCGAATTCCGCTCCCATCACGCGACCAACGATTCGCTCCAGCACGCGGCCCGGAAGCTCCAACTCAAAGTGGAATCAGCGTGGCTTCCGACGCCTTCCCTCCTTGATCCCCGAGCCACAGCTACGCTCGATTCCTTCGATGGCCTGTGGGCCTCCCCAGGCAGCCCCTACAAGAGTTTCGACGGCATGCTTAAAGGCATCGAGTTCGCCCGCGTCCACGACCGGCCATTTCTCGGCACCTGCGGAGGCTTTCAGTACGCGCTCATCGAGTGTGCCCGCAACGTGCTCGGCGTCGCCGATGCCACCACCGCCGAGGAAGATCCGAACGCTAAGAACATCGTCATCTATCCCGTCGCCTGCGCCGTTCCCAACCGCGATCCGAACGCGCCCAAGCTCTCCGGGAAAGTCGGCCAAATTCGCCTCCGTCCCGGCTCCTATCTCGCGGCGCATTACGGAAAGGAAATGATCGAGGAAGAATTCTTCTGCAACTACGAAATGAACCCCGAGTTCGAATGGATGGCGATGGAAGCGGGCTTCCCGGTCGTAGCGCGCGGCTCCAACGAAGAATGCCGCGCCATCGAATCGCCCGCGCACCTGTTTTACATCGCGACGCTATTCCAACCGCAACTTTCGTCACGCGAGGACAATCCGCATCCGCTGATTATGGCCTTCGTGCAGCAAGTCGCCGACTTCCGCCGCAAACGGCTCGACGACTCCATACTCACCTGAGGGTGCCCGTCGCCTCCGAAGAAGCGCTTCACCCCCTAGCAGCCCGTGTCTAAAATCCCCTTAGAGAGTCTTTATTTCACGACCAGCGCCAGGCCATTAGGAAGCAAAAAAGGTACTCCACAAGGTTTCCGACGTTGTGGCCGATGATTGAGGGAAGCAGGCTGCCCGATTTCTCGTACCAGTAGGCATATATGACGCCCCAAACGAAGGCATAAGCCTGCTGGCCGGCGGCGACACGAAAGGATTGCGTCCAGAAGGATCCCAGATGTGCCAGGCAGAACAGCACGGCAACAATGACGCCGGCGACGTGGAGATCGAAGCGACCGAGGCGGAGGCGTCCCGACATGCGCTGGACGAGGAAGGTCACGAGCAGACCGCGAAAGAGGATTTCCTCGACCGTGCCGGCATATAGACCTTCGAAGGTCAACGAGCCGGCTAGGTTGGTGGAGGATAAGAAAAAGTTCTCCGGCGGCAGATGGACGATGATGTTGTGCGCGTAATCGGCGACCGTCATCACGATTCCGAAGAGGACGCCGAAGAGCAGGGCCGCGTAGATATATAGGTTATCGGCCGGAGCTTTGAAGCCGAACTCGCGGAAACGGCCGTGGCCGAGGAGCGCGATGCAAAGCAGCGCAGCCAGGAGCATTCCGGTGTGTCCGAAGTAAAGGACGGTCCACGGCATGGCCGTGAAGGTGGGTCGACCGATGAAGTGGACGGCTACGGCAATGACGGCACCGTCGACCACGAGAGCAAAAACGAGCAGGCCAACCGCGGCGATGATCGGCCAGAGCTTCAGAGGCGGCAGTGAGGAGAGTGTTGGTTGTGTCGCGGCCATCTGTAGGGCAGCCCTGTCGTCTCGCAGTGCACACATGGGCCAAGATCCTTAATGGGAGCAAGGCCAAGCATGTGGCATTGTACGCCAAGTTGCATTCTGTGTTGCTTCCCCGCGCGAGATGTCAGGAAACTCGTGGCGCAGAAGCGTTACCTTCGGCCGTCGTTGTACATTTAAATCACTTTGCGTCGCGGGTTTTGCAGTTTAGATTGCAGCTATGGCGATGGGAACGCGCAAGCGGCGTCA
>JBEKFN010000102.1:0-11618 GCA_050013295.1 Terriglobales bacterium | reverse complement strand
GCGCGGCTTTCGCGATTTCAACGTTGTCATTCGCCAGCTGCGCCCGGAGTTGATGCTTGCCTCCGCCAGTTCCTTGGCTGAACATGAACATGTGCTGGGTCTGGTTCAGGTCCCAGGGTTTGGCAAGCGGCGTTCCCCAGCCCCGATACACGAATGACGGATCGTCCAAGCACCGGCGCTGCCGCTGCGTGCTTCCGCAACGGCCACTTGTCTCGCGACCAGGATTGTCGCCGTGTCGATCTACCTACCAGGGTCGTGGGTTTCGTTTTAGTAGAGCCACTGAAATCTGCAATCCATTCGCAATCCGTTTGGTGCTTTAGGACTGCTTTCCAGGTACTTTCATGCCATCCATGGCCTTGCATGTCATTGAATTTACGTCTTCTCGCGGATTCGATTCCTTCCGCGCTCACCAACCTCTTCGTTGCCAATGGTTTACAGAAGTCGATTTTGCGCGGAAACCCATTTCGCAACAACTTCATAACAACTGGCTCGCCGCTTCGTTCAAAGGTGCCCGGAACGCATCGGTTTCCACCTGGTCGTAGGTACGAAGCGTAAGTGGTCACGCTTGGCGTGGGGTTGTTGCGATCTCCTCAAGTTGGTTAATGCTTCCTCGGAAGAACGGGGACTCGCCGTCGCTGAACAGCAGGCTCATTTCAATAGCTGAATTATTGAAGCCCAGAAACATAACACAGAATCGAAACATGGAGAATGGAGGCTTATATGTACGTTGTCACGGGTGCAACTGGTAATACGGGAAACGTCGTCGCCAAGGCTCTGCTGAGCAGAGGTGAAAAAGTTAGGGTAATTGGCCGGACGGCTGAGCGCCTAAAGGCTTTTGGTGCGGAAGGCGCCGAGCCGTTTGCCGCCGATCTAACCGATGCTGCTGGCGTCACCAAAGCTTTTGTCGGCGCGAAGGCTGTGTACGTGATGATACCTCCCAATCTCGCCAGTTCCGACTTGCGGTCATTTCAAAACCGTGTAACTGACGCGATTGCGGCGGCTCTTCGGAGCACGGGCGTAACGCATGCGGTCACGCTGAGCAGTATCGGGGCCGACAAGCCTGATAAGACAGGCCCAGTCGTGGGGCTGCATTACCTTGAGCAGCAACTTAACTGCATTGACGCTTTAAACGTGCTGCATCTGCGTGCGGGCTACTTCATGGAGAACACCCTGGCACAGATTGGCATTATTCAAAAGATGGGCATGGCTGTCGGCCCATTGCGTCCTGATCTGAAGCTTCCCATGATCGCAACGCGGGACATCGGCGAGGCTGCCGCAGATCTGTTATTGAGTCTGGACTTCCACCAAAAACAGACACGAGAATTGCTGGGGCAGCGGGACATCAGCATGAGCGAAGTCGCCCAGAGCATCGGGGGCGCCATCGGCAAACCCGACCTGCGATACATCCAAGCGCCGGATGAACAGTTGCGGCCAGCATTGGTCCAGCTTGGCATGTCATCGAACATGGCTGATCTCATTCTTGAGATGTCGGCAGCTTTGAACTCAGGATACATGCGGGCTTTAGAGCAGCGTTCGGCGAAGAACACCACACCCACCTCTTACGAAACATTTGTGAGGGAGGAATTCTTGCCGCAATACGGAGGCAAATCGGCTGCGGCATAGCTCCGGGTGGTTACCGGTTAGGACTTGTGCGCTTGTGCGTTTGCGCTATCCAGCGAAACAGCTTGTTCAGGGCTCCGTATAGTCCGGGGACAAAATCAGCGTAGGTTACTTTCGTACTGCCACATGGCACGCACGAGCTATTCACGAAGGTAGGCGCAGAGCCTAAGTTGGAATTGAGCAGCTTTCGGGGGAGGGCTACTTGACGAGCGCCCCATGACTCTAGACGGAGTCTGGGGCGCTTTCGTTTTTTCTCAGAGTGACCTCAGACGAACGGATCGTCCTCGTTCCGCCACGCTCGGACGTTTGCAGGTCTGGAGATCGGTGGCATAAGGCTACCCTTCGTCTAGCCCCGGTGTTATAACGTGGGGGAGTACTGGGGTCAGCCAATATCCGTAACGCGAGCGAATACGCCGCCCGTGAATTATTTCAGATCGGACGAGGGTCCTTAGACGCTCTCGTCGTAGCAGACTAGCTCCACTTGATTGCCCTCGGGATCGGTCACATAAAGGGAGCGCCAATGCACCCACGCGTGTTCGGTGGTCTCGACTTCGAGCCCTAACGTTTCCAGTCTCTTCCTTTCGTAGGCGAAATTGGCGAGAGGGATCTCGAATGCAATGTGGTCAATGGTCGAAGTTGCTGCGTCCGGCCCGCGATAGCCGGGATTCTGTGAGCGGTCGAACAAGGCAAGCACTTGAGTGTGACCGCCGAAGCCATCTGCAATCTTGAAGAACGCGCAGTTGGGGACTCTGGTCATTAGCGGCAAGCCGATGACCTCCGCGTAGAACTTCTGCATGACGTCCAGATTGGTGACGCGGAGTGCGATCTCACCCAGGCCGCGCACCGCTGTGCGCTTCTCCCCAGTCGTTGATCCTGCCATGATGGGCCTCCCGAGTTAGACAACCTCTCCGCCCAGTGATGGTGCCATAATACCTGCTCTATGGCTTCAACACCGCCCATTGCAACGCAAGACACCATCCACCGTATTCAGCGGATTCAAGCCATCACCATAGGTTGGATGAGTATCGAGGCAGCGGTGTCGCTAGTTGCCGCTTGGATCGCTCGCAGTCCCGCTCTACTCGCATTTGGCGGTGACAGTGCTATCGAACTGCTTTCCGCAGTAGTTGTGTTATGGCGGTTCCGCATCCAAGCTGTGCCGGAGCACTCTGAGAGGCGTGCTGCCCGAGTCGCAGGAGCATTGCTGTTAGCCCTTGCCGCTTATGTGATCGTGGCATCAGCTATGAGCCTGCTGGGTCACAGTGAACCCAAACCCACCTATCTCGGGATCGCCATTTTGATCGCAGCCGCGGCAATCATGCCGTGGCTGGCAAAGGAAAAGTGTAAACTTTCCGGGGTCATAGGCAGTGCCGCCCTCAGAGCAGATTCCGCTCAATCGGCCCTGTGTGCTTACCTCTCGCTGATTGCTCTGGTCGGCCTTGGGGTCAACGCAATTTGGCATGTCCGGTGGGCGGACCCGGCGGCGGCTCTGGTGGTCGCGCCGCTAATAGTGCGGGAAGGCCGGGAGGCAATGCGCGGCAAATCCTGTGGGTGTTGCTGACTTGACTGTTTCGGAATCAGAGGAAGCCGATCGCACGGCTTAGAGGACTATGCTCAAACTCGTTTATTGCATCACCAAGAGGGTGGGCCTGACGGACGATGAATTCTTTCGTTACTGGAAAAATATCCACGGCCCCATCGGCGCTCGAATCCCTCGACTCCGCAAGTTCGTGCAGAGCCACCGTCTGACCGTCCCCGGTGACAAACGCCGACCGGATTACGATGGCATGGCGGAACTCTGGTTTGACGACTGGGAAGCCTTGCTCGCGGCTCGGGAATCGCCCCAATGGAAAGCCTCTAGCGAGGACGAAAAGAACTTCATCGACGACAACAAGGTTGCTTACTTCGTCTCCGAGGAGCACACCATCTTGGACAGGACCAGGGAAAATAAGTAGGAGTCGGAGGCGGGGCTCCTCTGGCATAATCCTTCAATGTGCGGGCGTTATCGACTGTCGAGGAGAAAGCAGATTGTTGAAGAGTACTTCAATACCGTCTCTGGGGAGGAGGACTGGGCTCCCCGGTTCAACATCGCCCCGACCCAGCCGGTCCCCATCATCCGCCAGAATCCCAAGGAGCCAATCCGTGAACTATCGCTTGTCCGCTGGGGACTGATTCCGTCATGGGCGAAAGACCCGTCCGTTGGCGCGACCATGATTAACGCAAGATCGGAAACTGCGAGCACCAAACCCGCGTTCCGCGATGCGTTGAAATCTCGCAGGTGCCTGATCCCCGCAGACGGGTTCTACGAGTGGGCACGGACGGGGAAAGCCAGGCAGCCGTACTGTTTCGAAGTCAGCGAAGGGAAGTTGTTCGCGTTCGCGGGAATCTGGGATCGCTGGAAGGACGCCAGTGACAAGACGATAGAGACCTGCTCGATCCTGACCACGACCGCTAATGCAGTGACGGCAGCGGTCCATGACAGGATGCCCGTTATCCTTGATCCAGACGGCTACGACCTATGGCTCGATCCGGGAATGAGGGATGTGCGTGCAGCGTCCGAACTGTTGAAGCCCTACGACGCTCGACTGATGCGGTCGTATCCTATAAGCACTCGGATCAATCACGTGGCCAACGACGACGCCGAGTGCTCGCGACCAATGGAGCTTGCAGAGATTCAAAATCGTCTTTTCTTGTAGAGGTTACTTTTCGATGAATGAAATCCTTCAGTTCCTTCGCAGGCCCACAGAAAGCTCCCGTAGCATACTGCTCGTTCGTATTGCGGTGGGGCTGATCTTCTTTACACAGGGCATTCTAAAGTACATCGACCCCAACATGGGAGTGGTTCGCTTCACAAGAATCGGATTCCCGCACCCGTACTTCACG
This sequence comes from Terriglobales bacterium, assembly GCA_050013295.1. Taxonomy (GTDB): domain Bacteria; phylum Acidobacteriota; class Terriglobia; order Terriglobales; family Acidobacteriaceae; genus Acidiflorens. The sequence goes on along the minus strand of JBEKFN010000102.1, from coordinate 7,118 downwards.
GCCCATTTTGTCGGTACCTTTGAGGCTCTGTGCGGCCTCCTAGTACTGCTGGGGCTGTGGACGAGACTCGTCTCCATTCCACTGCTGATCGTGATTACGACCGCGATTGCGACTACAAAGGTTCCAGAGTTGTTTCGCGCTAACCAGGGCTTCTGGTATATGGTCAGTGACGCGCGCACCGATTTCGCCATGTTCTGCTGCCTGCTTCTTCTCGTCTCAGTGGGTGGCGGGAGTTGGTCTCTTGATGCAAGCAGCGCGCGTGGAGGAAGAACTTTATGAACTCTGTGGCCTCAGCTCAATCGTCGTCGCAGGCTTGGTACACGGGGCTCACCCCAACGCACTGGCGCGTACTTGCAGCCAGCTTTCTGGGATGGATTTTCGACGGCTACGAGTCATACGCGCTGTTTGTAGCTCTTCCCTTCGCGCTGCGGACGCTGCTGCGGCCCGAGCAACTGAAGTCGGCGCCGGTTTGGGCGGGCATTGCCATCAGTACAACCCTGCTGGGGTGGGGCATCGGTGGCTTGATCGGCGGAACCCTGGCCGACTACGTGGGCCGCAAGCGAATGATGATCTGGTCGGTGTTCTTATACGCGCTATTTACCGGGCTAACCGCTCTGAGCCAGACGTTTCTCATGCTCGCGGCTCTCCGATTCATTACCGGGCTGGCCATGGGCAGCGAATGGAGCACCGGGGTAGCGATGGTGGCCGAAACTTGGCCCGATCGCGCCCGGCCCAAAGGAGCGGGGCTCTTGCAATCAGGCTTCGGATGGGGCACTCTGCTGGCCGCCCTGGTCTGGTGGGCTATCGGCCGGATTAATCCTCTGGGACCTCAGTCGTGGCGGCTGATGTTTGTGGTCGGCGCTATTCCCGCATTTTTCACCCTCTACATTCGCCGTGCCATCAATGAATCGGAGCGTTGGCTGAAGGCCGTCCGCGAGCGACGCTGGGCTGCGACCGACGAAGACAAGGGAGCGGCCAGCAAGTCCGCCCGGCGTCCATTGACGATAGCCGAGATTTTCCGCGAGCCTGAGAGTCGTCGTCGCGTGCTTCTGACTTTTCTCATGTCCCTGGCGACCATGGTTGGCTGGTGGGCCATCTCCAGCTGGCTGCCCGCTTACACCCAGCAACTTGCCAAGGCCCAGCACTATGCCAATTTTGTGGAGTGGGGAAACCGCGCTGCGATTCTCTACACCATCGGCGCGGTCAGCGCCTACATGATCGCAGGTTTTCTCATCGATGCCATCGGACGCAGAAGGTTCCTGTTCCTGACCTATGCCGGAGCACTGTTAATGACGCCGGTCACATACTTGTGGACCCACACTGTCGAAACCATGATGTTCGTGGCATTCGTGAATGGCTTTTTCACACTGGGGTTGGCATATTCGTGGATGGCCATCTACCCGGCCGAGCTGTTTACCAGTAGCGTACGGTCTACCGCGTGTAGCTTCGTGTTCAATGGCACTCGTTTGATCGCATGGCTGTTCCCGATTCTGGCAGGAACCATGATCCAAAAGTTTGGCGGTATTTCGCGTGGCGCCGTGACCTTGGGACTCATCTATATATTAGGTTTAATTGTGCCGTGGTTCGTGCCGGAAACCAAGGGCAGGCCCCTGCCGGAGTGAGCGGGCGAAGCAGTTTGCCGGCCGTTTGTGCGGCATTCCAAGGGGGAAAACATTACTATGCCGCAGCGGATTTATCGTATTGGTCAGATAGTCCCCAGCTCCAATATCACGATGGAGACCGAAATTCCCGCCATGTTTCGCACCCGCGAAACCATAGAGCCCGAGCGCTTCACTTTTCATTCGAGCCGTATGCGAATGAAGCGCGTTACCAAGGAAGAATTGAAAGCGATGGACGGCGATTCTGTGCGCTGCGCTCTGGAGTTGTCGGACGCGCGCGTCGACGCGCTGGTTTACGCCTGTCTGGTGGCCATCATGAGCATGGGAAAGGGCTACCATCGCCAATGCGAGGCCAGGTTACACGATGCCAGCGTGGAAAATGGCGCTCCGGCTCCTGTCGTAACCAGCGCCGGCGCACTCGTAGATGGGTTGAAAACGCTGGGAGCGAAGAAGATTTCAGTCATCGCACCCTATGTTTGTTCGCTGACCAAGCTGGTTTGCGATTACATCGAGGCGGAAGGGTTGCAAGTTGTGGACAGCATCTCGCTGGAAATTCCGGATAATTTGGAAGTCGGGACTCGCGATCCTATGGCGCTGGTGGACATTGTCAAACGCCTGAAAATTGGCGGCGCCGATGCCATCGTGCTCTCCGCATGTGTGCAGATGCCGTCTCTCGCCGCCGTGCCGGTTGTGGAGGCCACCTGTGGCCTGCCGGTAGTCTCGGCGGCAACCTGCACTGTGTTTCAAACTCTGCAGAAACTCGGTTTGAAAACCGTAGCGCCCAACGCCGGCATGCTTCTTTCCGGCAAGTTCGGCGCGAACGCGACGGCTGAGCGTACTCTTGTTGGCAGTCACCGATAGAGTGCGCTGGACGCCGTTTCGGCCATTGACCTGACCGGCTGTGTGAAGTGCGATCACCACAGGGGAACAGAGGATCACTGAGAAAAAACAAGAACAACGTGTTCTCTGTGTCCCCTGTGGTTAATGATCTCTGCTCCAGGCCACGAGGAACTAAGAGCCAAGAGCTAAGAGCCAAGGGCTAAAGGCCTTTTCTCTCCATCAAGTACGACTCTTTGTAACCCAGATAATTATCGGCGTAGCGCAGAATTGTCTCCTGGTCTTTTTCATCCAGGCGGCGGCGGAATTTTCCGGGAGAGCCCATCCAGAGCGAATTCGGCTCCACGATCGTTTTCTCGGGGATTAGGGTGCCGGCGGCGATGATGGAGCCGCTTCCGATGACGGCGCCGTTGAGGATGATGGAGCCCATGCCGATGAGGCAGCAGTCTTCGATCTTGCAGCCGTGCAGGATGGCGCTGTGGCCTACGCTGACGTAGTCGCCGAGATAGACACCGTATAGTTCCTTCATGCCGTGGAGGACGCTGTTGTCCTGAATGTTGGAGTAGTGGCCGACGCGAATCTGATGGACGTCACCGCGGAGGACGGAGTTCATCCAGATGCTGGAATGCTCGCCGAGAATGACGTCGCCGATGAGCTGGGCGGAGTCGTCGATGTAGGAGGTGTCGGGGAATTGGGGGGTGATGCCTTTGTAGGAGCGGATCATGAGCTTGCCAGACGACGAGACAACATACCATGAATCAGGTCTCAGGTCTCAGGTGTCAGGTGTCAGGTCTCAGGTTCCAGCGGGTTTCCTGAGACCTGACACCTGACACCTTGCACGGCGTATGCGCATCGGGCTCGATGATTTATTCTTTTGATTGAACTGACACCTGAGACCTAAGAACTGAGACCTAGCAATGAAAACTGGCATCATCGGTCTGCCGCAGGTCGGCAAGACATCCCTATTTCGCATTCTCACGAAGGCGAATCTTTCCGAGCATGCATTAGCGAACCCGCGCGAGGCGCACATCGGAGTCGCCAAGGTGCCCGACGAGCGCCTCGACAAGCTGGCCGCGCTCTACCATCCGAAGAAGCTGACGCACGCCTCGGTCGAGTATGTAGACGTCGGCGCCATCGGTCAGGACGCGCTGAAGGAGACCGCCTACATCGGCCATCTGCGCCAGGTGGACGCGCTCATTCACGTTCTCCGGGCGTTTGAAAACGATGCGATTCCGCACGTCGGTCCCATCGACCCTCTGCGCGACATCAAGAACGTCGAGTTCGATCTTATGGTGAGCGATCTTGGCCAGATCGAAAAACGACTGGAGCGTCTGGAAAAAGATTTGAAGAAGATGAAGACGCCGGAACTGGAAAAAGAAAACGAGCTGCTAATCAAGGCCAAAGCCTTTCTGGAAACCGAAAAGCCGCTGCGAGAGATGGAGATGACGCCCGAGGACAAGAAGCGCATCCGTGGCTTCATGTTTCTGAGCGAGAAGCCGATGCTCTACGTGCTCAATATCGGCGAGAGCACGGAACTAGGCAAAGACCTGGAAGCGGCGGTTGCGAAATTCAAGGTGAGCGAAGTGGCCGCGCGTCCGAATGCCGGAGCGAGCGCGATCTGCGGCAAAGTGGAAGCTGAACTGGCGGAAATGAGCGATGAAGACGCGGCGGAATTTCTCAGTAGCTATGGGCTGACCGAGAGCGGACTCTCACGGCTGATCCGCAAGAGCTATCACCTGCTGGGACTGATTTCGTTTTTCACGGCTGGCGAAGACGAATGCCGCGCCTGGACGATTCCGCTGAATACACGAGCGCAGAACGGCGCCGGCGCCATTCACTCCGACCTGGAAAAGCATTTCATCCGCGCCGAGACCATTCGCTGGGATCAGCTGCTAGAAGCGGGATCCGAGGCCAATGCCCGCGCCAAGGGAACATTGCGGCTTGAAGGCAAGGATTATATTGTCCAAGATGGGGACGTGATGCACATCCGGCACAGTGGATAGAAAAGTACCCAGTACTCAGTACCCAGGGAAGGAAAGGTCAGAGGGCAGAGGTCAGATTGCAGAAGTAAAAGCCGTTGGTTTTCACCTCTGCAATCTGACCTCTAACCTCTGACCTCACCACAATCCACAATTGCGTCCGGACGCGAAGCAATATATTCTGCTCTGCAGTTCCTGACGACAATCGCCAGTCGATAGTCAATAATCATGGCCAAGCTTTTCGAGCTTCCCCGTTACATTGCGGTTGAAGGTCCCATACGCGTTGGAAAGAGCACGCTGGCGCGGGTTCTCGGAGAGCGCCTGGCCGCGCAGCGCGTCATCGAACCGGAAGACAATCCATTTCTCAAGGCGTTCTACGAAGGCGAGCCCGGCGCAGCCTTTCAGGCACAGTTCGCATTCCTGATCCGCCGCTTCGAGCAACTGCGCGCGCTCGATCTGGGCCCGCGGTCAAATAAGACCGTGGTTTCCGATTACATCTTTGAAAAAGACAAGCTTTTCGCCTGCCTCAACCTCAACGATCAGGAACTCGATACTTACAATCGCTACTTCAATTATTTTCGCGAACAGATTCCGACGCCCGACCTGGTTATCTATCTGCAGGCCACGCCGGAAGTGCTGAAGAAGCGGCTGAAGAAAAAGAACGCGGCCGGCGAAAAGGCCATCAGTGAGGATTATCTGATGGAGGTCGTAAAGGCTTACGAACACTTTTTCTTTCACTATACGCAGTCTGACCTGCTGATCGTGAACACCTCCGAGATCGACTTCGTCGACCGCAACGAAGACCTGCAGGAGTTGCTGAAGAAAGTTTCCGCCCCGATCAAGGGCACGCAATATTTCCTGCCGCTCGGGAGCCAGGAAGTGGCTAGCGCGTAGGGATAAAAGCGCACACCCTGGCTGCTCCGTTGTGTCGTCTAGTTACACGACTTGTGTCGGAGGGTGTGAGAAACGTGCTTCCGTGATGCAGAATCGACTTTAGCAATTAGTTGGGTTGCGTCTTTTCTGCGGGTTCGGTCGACGGCGCCTTGGGTTCGTTTCGCTTTTCCACCGATTCCACCGAAAACAGCAGGTAATGATCGTAGCCGTGGCTGCGGTAGTAGCGGTGCTTGCGATAGTCGAGGTAAATTTCCGCCTTCTTCGGAAGCCACAACTCCACATTCTTTTGGAACTTGACCGGGCCATACTCTACTACCTGTTGCTCACAGCGCAACTGGATCTGCGGCATCGGATTAATCAGTTCTGATTCGATCCGCACGATCTCAAATTTGTCCGCCGTGATCCAAGCGCGGCCTTTCAGCCGCAGTGCATAGATTTGGCCACCCACGTTGTACTCGCTGATGAGAGCAGGCCGATCCTCGCGCTGCCGGAAGTGAACCACCCACGCTGCTTGCCCATGCCAGCTTCCCAGTCCTTCACACGTCATCGCGAAGTTGTCGCGCATGACGGGATGAAATACCAGGGCCAACGCCGCAAACCCGCCGCTGGCGATCCTGTCGGGAAAGTCAACTCGCGCCATGCGCTCCAACCGGTCTTCATCCACCGCAAGGTAGCCTGGCCGACTCTCCGAGATGTTAGCGACATAGTCGTAGGTTCGGGTTTCCTTCGTAAGGGAGTTCCCCATTTCATCCACCTGCTCGTGTTGCAGGTGTTCGATCGCCGCAATCCGCGAGACATCGTCTACCAACTGCTTCACACGCTCGCCCGACATTTCGATTACGCTGTCCAACGGGCAACTGACACCAGCGGCGACAGACGGCGTCGCCTCATCGATTCCAGGGGGGCGCCACGGATTGACGGAGACCGGGAGTTCAGGAGTGGCGAATATAGGGTCGATGTCGGCCGCGCTCCTGACCACGGTTTCACCCGGGAGAGGAACGCCGTCGCGTTGCGCCTCGAGCGTGGCGATCATGTTGCGCACCTGGGGGACGGTGGAGTCGTTGGGCGAATTCTGAACGAAGGCTTTGAGCGCCTGGATACCGTCTTGCCTTTTCCCCAGATTCACCAGGGCCTGCCCAAGAGGCAGATTCGCCACATTGGCCGGGGCTTTCCCTTTTGCGATGGCCAACTCCGCCTGCTGCCGCGCCTCCTCATACTTCTTTAGTTTTAGGTCGGCATTCGCAAGCAGGTTGTGCGCCATCCAATTCTCGGGATCGGCGTCAACCGCTTTTCCGAGCGCCGCCGCCGCCCCGGCATAGTCTTCACGGGAAAGATCCACTTGGCCGAGCAGGACTAACGCCCGCACATTGTGGGAGCTGAGATTGACGGCGGTCCCCAGGTAGCTTTGCGCCTTGGCGAAGTCTTTTTCCTGATAGGCTATGTAGCCCAACAGATAATTCACATCCGGATTCGACGGCGCCAGTGTGTAAGTCGCCTCGAATCTCTTCTTCGCGTCCTTGAGATTCGAGGACTTGAGAGCAGACATGCCATGCTTGAAGTCTCCTCGCGCCTTGGGCGGCACCGACTCATTGGATATGTTGAGGTCGATTGCCGTGGGATCACGATGCAGGACGACTTCTATCCGAGTCGTATTGAGCGAGTCACTGGCTTGGGTTTCCTTTCGCTCGCTCAAATATCCGACAGCGCTTACCAGGATTTCGTACTTGCCGAAAGGTAGAGGGAATGTGACTTCCGCATTTTCCTCAGTGGCCGCCCAAATGACTTTCTG
>JBEKFN010000101.1:0-11625 GCA_050013295.1 Terriglobales bacterium | reverse complement strand
GTTCCCGCGCTTTCGCAAGATGACCGCCATACGCCTCGGTGTCGGATGCCAGCCCGAATCTCCGATTCTCATACTCCGGCTTGCCTGTATACCACTCTTGCTGCTCCGCCATCGCATCCGAGTCCGCACCCAAAAAGGCGAGAGCGTAGAGAGCACTGTGGAAGATGAAATCATCCAGTTTTTGCCCCTGCGCCTCGTGGATGATCTGCCGCGCCTCGTCGGGCCGCTGCAAGGCCAGGAGGTCGTTGGCGAGATTGACGTAAAAAGCGACCTGATCGGGTGCCAGGCGCATGCCTTGCCTCGTAACCTCAGTAGCTTTTTCATACCGCCCCTGTTGCGCGTACACTATGCCCAAATTGCCATACCCTCGCCATTCTCGTGGGTAGCTCTCAATCTCCTCCTGATACGTCTGCACCGCTCTATCCAGCTCTCCGGTTAACTGCTGGTAGTAGTTGGCCGTTATCACCAGCTTTTCCCGCTCGCTGGCATGTTCCCGCAACTGGAATGCTTTGGTGAAGTACTCGCCGGCCCGCCCCTGTTCGCTGAGATTGTAGTAGTCGTTGCCCACCACCCTGTAGCCCATGGCAAAGTTTGGATCAACCTCGATGGCGCGTAGATCGTAAGGTAGGGCTGCGGCGGAGCCTTTCTCGTTATCGGCCTTTCTGCCCAAGCTATATGCTTTCAGCGCCTCGAGCGAAGATGTGGTCGCCTGTTCCAGCGGAACATCGAACTTCTGCACCGTCGCCAGCGATTCGCCCAACTCAGTGCGCAGCTTGGATGCCGCTCCGCCCAGCGCGTCCAGCACGTTTTCCTTCGCCGTCGCCGTCACCTGCTCCTGCGCCAGCGCATCTCCGCTCTGGCAATTCACCGCCTTCAACCCCAGCACATATTCGCTGCCCAGACTGCCAATCGAGCCCGCAAGGTAAGCCTTGCCGCCCGCCCGCAGGCAAAGCTCGCGGGCGACCGCGGGCGTCAGTTTCGTGTTGGCCGGATGGGTCATCTCTTGCAAGGTTTTCGCGACTTCGCCGTCCGAGAGCACATTCAGGAAAGGCGATTGCCGCAGGGAAACGCTAAGCGCCGTCTTCAGCGTGTCGTCGAACACCGGATCGCCCGTGCTGTTGGCAAAGTCGGCGAGAACGATGGAGTCCTTCTCGGTCAAGCGCTGCGTGGCCTGGCGCAAACGGAAGTAGAACGCTCCCGCGATTGCAACCGCGACAAGCACCACCACGGGGACCAGAACCTTCCAGAGTTTCCGGCCCGCGACGGCAACCTCAGCCACTTTCACCGCGCTCGCTGACGCAGATGGAGCAGACGACGCAGACGCAGGCGAGGAACCGGATCCTGGCGATGGCGGTTGCCCAGCTCCGGGTTGCCCAGCTCTCGACCCGCTCTCGGTTGCCGCCGCCACCGTGCCCGAACTCGCCGCTATGGCTCGTCCCGTCTCTGTATCGCGCTTCAGCCGTTGCAGATCGCTGCGCATCTCCGAGGCGTGCTGGTAGCGCAGATTGCGGTCTTTCTCCAGCGCCTTGGTGATGACGTCTTCCAACTTCGCCGGCAGGTCCGGGTTCAGTCGCAACGCCGGCAGCGGAGCCCGGTTCATGATCCCGTCGAAGATCACTCCCGAGGTATCGCCGCGAAATGGCATTGTGCCCGTTGACATCTCGTACAGGACCACTCCGAAAGAGAACAAGTCGGAGCGCGCATCCAGTTCCTTACCGCGCACCTGTTCCGGCGACATATAAGCGACGGTGCCGAGCGCAGCCCCCGGACTGGTCAGGTGCTCCTCGCTTACCGCGGTCATTGGGGCCGTGACTCCCGTCGCGTCCACGGTTCTATTGCGAAAGGGCGTCAGTTTCGCCAACCCGAAATCCAGAATCTTGGCATGTTCACGCTTGCTCACAAAGATGTTTGCGGGCTTGATGTCGCGGTGGATGATGCCCTCGGAGTGCGCCGCGTCGAGCGCGTCCGCAATCTCAATCCCCAGCGACAGAATCAATTCCGTGTCCAGCGGACGGGCGGCAATCCGATGCTTCAGCGTCACTCCATCCAGAAACTCCATGACGATGAAGGCTTGCCCATGCTGCTCGTCAATTTCGTGGATCGTGCAGATGTTCGGATGATTCAAAGCGGAAGCAGCCTGCGCTTCCCGCTCGAAGCGGGCGAGAGCTTGCGCATCCTTGGCAATCTCGTCAGGCAGGAACTTCAATGCGACAAAGCGCCGCAGCTTGATGTCCTCGGCCTTATAGACCACACCCATCCCGCCGCCCCCCAACTTTTCGACGATGCGGTAGTGCGAGATGGTCTGACCGATCACTAGCGCACAATCTTACGGGGGTGAGATATGCACGTCAATAAAACGCGAGAAGTTGACTTTATTGCAGCTTCGCGTACTCCGCCTTAGCTTCTCTCAAGATGTTCGGGAGCTTTGCCATGGGTAGTGTCGAGGCCGTCTCAGTTCTCTCCCGGCATCGGATGCACCGCCTCATCCGCATGCGGCACCAGTTGTTGATACGTGGCCTGCGGCACGTGCGAATCCCAGTAGCCCGCTGTCTTCGCAAATCCAACGACGCCGAAGAACAGCGCCGCAATCCCCACCGCCATGGCCCATGCCGGCAGCTTCGGAGGCCGGGGCGCGAGCGCGGGAATCTTCGGCAGGGGAAAACTGGGCAGCGACAGCCAGAGCGTATCTTTTGCGGGACACACCGCGACACATTCGAGGCAGCCCGTGCATTCCGCCGATTTGATCGTCACCAGCTTGTCGACGGGCAGCGCCGAAGGACATGCCTTGAAGCATTTCGCGCAATCAATGCAAGTCTCCGGATTGCGCCGAATGCGCACCGGGCTGAAGAACGAAGCGATCCCCAGCAGCGCCCCGTACGGACACAGATAGCGGCACCAGAAATTCTGAATAAACAGCGACGCGACCGCCAGCACGCCCAGCGTGATCGCGCCCGTTTGGCCAATGTGGCGGAAGAAGTTCAGCATTTTCACGTCGGCGATCACGCCGTAGGGACTGCTCATGAAAGCGGCGAGCTCATCCGCCGCCATCGAAGTGACAGCCCACACGAAGAAGCCAAGCAGCAGATACTTCAGCGAACGCAGCCCGATGTCGATCCAGCGCGGCAGGAAAAAGCTGCGCCGGAAGATTTTTTGCCCCGCGCGCCACAAGTATTCCGAGATCGTTCCCACCGGACACAGCCAACTGCAAAATGCCTTGCGGAACAGAAACGACATGACAAGAAACGCAATCAGCAGAAACATGCCCGCCGGATGCAGCGCCGGCACGTGATGAGTCAGCATGAGGTACCGGAGGTTCATCAGGCCGGCGATCGGCAGCCAGCCCTCGACCCCGGCCGGGCGGTGCAAGGAGGTTGGTGCACCCCCCGGCTCAAATTGACGAACCCAGAAGTAGAAGATGCCGCCGATCCAGAGGTTCAGCAACAGGAACCCCGACTGGAAGCTGCGGCGCATGATCTGCGAGCGGTCGCGATCGGCGCGGCGGACAAGTCTCTTGGTTGCTTTGGCCGCCGGTTTCGGCCGCGGCCCACCCGGCGTCGGAAGCGGAATTGACGAAATCTCTATGGGCGGAATCGCGCAATGAATTTCGCTTCGAATTTCATTATGACCTTGCGTTGCCATGAGGACATCCTTACTCTCTCAGCGTAGACGCCCCGTTACCGCAAGGATGTGACCTTTGTCACGCACATTTCTATTTTCTTCTCACTGCCTACCGGTCGGAAACGGGGCCAAAACCAACCGCCTGACTTTCGTAATGTGCCCTCCTGCCACCGCCTGATGCAAAATTGATGAGAATGCCCTCCTCAGCCAGTGCGCAAAAGGGACAACGGCGGGGCTCGCGCGTCAAGCTCCTCGGCTCCATCCTTGCCCTGGTGGTGCTCGAAAACGGCCGTCAGATCCGCGGCCGCATGAGTCAGCTCTCCGTCAACGGCGGCCTGCTCTCACTCGAACGCCCGCTCGACGAAGGCATCCTGGTGACCGTCCTGTTCCACCTCGGCTGCACCAGCATCCGCTGCCGCGCGCACATGTTATTTCCCATGTGGGCCACCAAAGGATGCCTCCAGCCTTTCCGCTTTTTGGATCTGCCCGAGGCCAGCCGCCCCAGTCTGAGCCGGGAATTGGCAAATTTAGTCCGAGCCGGCGCGCCCCAGGAAGAAGAAGCCGAATAGCCGCTTACTTCCCCGCCGCTGCCAAAATCTCTTCCAGCGAATACTTCTGCAACTCCCCAACCCGCTCCAGCGTGATATCCGGCTTCGGATACTCGGCCACCAGCCCCGCATCCAGCGCATAGTGTCCCTGGCGCGGAAACACCGTTGTGACCCGCGCCCCCCAATATTTCTTGATCGCAGCCAAAATACGCACCTTGTCGTCCACCATCACATAGTGCGTCGCCGGATACCTCGCCTGCACATCGTCCAGCTCCCGTTCCTTATGGATATAGATCAAAACGTGTCCTTCGAAGATCTCATACAAGCCCGAGCGGTCGATCTTGAGCGGCTGGAAAACCACATCGCCGTCGCTCAAAATCACCGGCCGCCCCAGCCGCCGCGCGTGCGCCACCGCAGCGAGCGCCTCCGGAAAGAGCTGGCTCGCAAAGGGATAATTCACCATGAAGTGCGACACCGCCAGCAGCTTCTGTTCTCGCGGCTGCTCGATGCGATAACGCTGCAGCGCCCCCAGATAGTCGGCGTATCCGAGTTCCGTGCGCAACTGCTCGAAGATCTCCCAATAGCGCCGCTCGCTGGCCTCGCCCACTTTTTTCGCGAGGTGCCGCTTCAGATCTTCCGTCACGCGGTCGTTGTCAAGCAGCGTATTGTCCACGTCGAAGAAGAACACGGTGCTCGGGTTGGCGTCAGCGCGATTCACACGGCTTTCAGAGTAACTTCAGAAAAAACGGTGCCCCTATCATGCCAGAAATCGTGGCCAACGTCGCCGCTCACCACCGCAGGAAGTTCGGCAGTGACTGAATTTGCTCCCCATCCAGAGCCTGGCATGCGGATTGCCTTTAGGAGGCTGCGGAAAAACTAACGTTTCGTATCAGGGCATCGCTTTAGCGATGCCGTAAATCTTTCGCAATCAGACGCCCCTTTAGGGCCGGGAAGCGAAGTTAGACTTTTTCCCTAGCCTGTTAGACAATCTTTTAATGTTCTTGGAGGATGATGCCGATGAAATGGAGATAGGGATTTATCGATGGACCCCGAAGCCACGAGGAAAGCGAGAATCGCGGTCTTGCAGAAAGAGATAGACTTCATCCATTACGCCAACGAACTGTATTGGCGACAGCCGAACCCCAGCGAAGCGGCCAAGGCAGAATATTACCGCAGACAGGATCGGTTAGAAGAAATCCGGAGCGAACTCGCTGAACTGCGAAAAACATAATCGAGCAGCACACAGTCTGATTTTTTCTTCGATCCAAATTCAGCCACAACCGGAATTTCCGCGTTTTTTGCCTCTGAGCCATCCCGCGAGCGCGAAAGAAGCGCTCAAGAAAAAAGAAACGCGAAATTTGCGCCCGACCCCGTTTTAGGCTCCTTTGTTCAAAGTCTCCCACCACCCGCCACGAACGGCTTGTGCAGCTCCCATCCTTTGTAGTACAAAGACCTGTACCAGATACGGCGTCGGTCAACAATCGATAAATCAGCCGGGGCGGAGTATTGTGGCTCTGCCCCACAAAGCGGGCGAATCTGTTCTCGCCTCTCCCAGGAGCCACCTTCCGTGGAACACATCGACCCAGCCGTCATCCATCGCTTCGACACCCGCTCCAGCCGGCCTTGTGAATTCTGCCGCGAACTCGACCCTCAGTTCCCCCAACGCCACCCCCTCGACCAGATGGTGGCCAGCAGCCGCAAAGCCATTGCTTCCGCCCATTTGACCGAGGACGGCTACGTACGCCACCGCATGCTCGAATTGCGCCGGATCGCTTCCCGCGAGCCCCTCACCGCGGCATAACCGGCGCTTTTTCGGCCTCAGCGCAAATTTTTCACGCAGCGTATCCCACTGCTCTTTTGCCCCGCCGCACCTTTCAGCTGCCAACAGCCTTGCCGGCGGGCATTTCTCCCGGTATTTCCCGCTTGACACGACCCTGCCGATTTATGGATACTTATTCATTCAGTTGCATTTTTATTCATGTCTAAAACGGCCCGCCACAAGGCGATCCTCGATCTGCTCGACGAAGGTTCGGTCGAAAGCCAGGACTCTCTCCAGCACCGGCTTGAGCGCAAGGGCTTCGACGTGGGCCAGGCGACCCTCTCCCGCGATATCCACGAACTGAAACTCGTCAAAGGCCCCGAGGGCTATCGGCGCAATGGCGACAGCGTGGGCGCCGAAGGCGTCTTGCCCTCGGTCATGCATCTCGCGCGCCAGTTTGTGGTCGAAATCCGCCAGGCCCAGAACCTGCTGGTGGTGAAAACCACGGTGGGCAGCGCGCAGCCTGTCGCCGCCGCCCTCGACGCCTCGCGCTGGCCTGGGATCGTCGGCACCATCGCCGGCGACGACACCGTGCTAGTCATCGCGACCGACAAAAGGCAAGCGCAAGCCCTCGCCCGACGTATTCGCGAGCTGTCGTAAGTGGTTTGCCGGGACCAACCCCGCGAACCGCAATCAGATTTTTCCGAAAAGGGAGAAACGAGCCCATGGCACTAATGAACCTGCCAAAGATGAACCTACCGAAGCCGAACTCACCGAAGACGCACCCCCCCGGCCTGCTGCCCAATCCGCTCGCACCCCGCGATCTCGTCTCCATCCACGACCTCGCCCCCGCCGAAATCCTCACGCTCTTTAGCCTCACCTCCATGCTCAAGCGGCGTCCCGCGGAATTCCGCGGCGTGCTCGCCGGCAAGCAGATGGTCATGTTCTTCGAGAAGCCCTCCCTGCGCACCCGCCTGACCTTCGAAGCCGGCATGGACAGCCTGGGCGGCAGCACCTTCTTCGTCGACCAGACGGCCAGCCGCCTCAATGCCCGCGAATCGCTCTACGACATCGCCCACAACCTCGAACGCTGGATCGACCTCATCGTGCTCCGCACCTTCAGTCATACTGTAGTCGAAGAGATGGCCACATACGCCAACGTTCCGGTCATCAACGCCCTCAGCGAGCTCGAACATCCCTGCCAGGCGCTCGCCGACTTCTTCACCCTGCAGGAACATTTCGGCGATCTCTCGAAAATTCATTTCGCTTACGTTGGCGATGGCAACAACATGGCGCACTCCCTGCTTCTGGCGGGCGCCTCCGTAGGCGCGAAAGTTTCCATTGCCACGCCGCAGCGCTACGGGCTCAATCCCGTCATCGTCACCATGGCGAAGGCCATTGCGGACCAGACCAAGGCTTCCCTCCGCCTCCTGACCGAGCCGCGCAAAGCCGTTGCCGGAGCCGATGCCGTTTACACCGATACCTGGGCCAGCATGGGGCACGAACAGGAAGCGCAAGACCGTGCCGCCATCTTCGCCCCTTACCAGGTGAATGCGGCGCTCATGCAACTCGCCAAGCCCAATGCGCTATTCATGCATTGTCTCCCCGCGCATCGCGGCTGTGAGGTGACCGACCAGGTGATCGACTCGGTGAATTCGGTCGTCTTCGATCAGGCGGAAAATCGTTTGCACATTCAGAAAGCCATTCTCTTTTGGCTATTGGGCGGCGGCGTAGGCCGCTTCCCCGCTAGGAGCGCACATGCCTAAGCAAGACGTGCTTGAAAAAGACCTGCTTGAAAAAGAGAAGATTGTTCTCGCCTACTCCGGTGGGCTCGATACCTCCATCATCATTCCGTGGCTCAAGGAAAACTATGCCTACGAAGTGATCGCCATGGTCGCCGACATAGGCCAGGGAGACGACCTCGACGCGGTGGTGGAGAAAGCCTACAAAACCGGAGCCAGCAAAGTGGTGGTCGAGGATCTGCGCGAAGAATTCCTTACCGGCTACGTCTGGCCCGCGCTCAAAGCAGGCGCGGTATACGAAAACAAGTATCTGCTCGGCACCTCACTCGCTCGCCCCGTAATCGCGAAACATCAAGTCGAAGTCGCGCTGCGCGAAGGCGCCTCGGCCCTAAGCCATGGCAGCACCGGCAAGGGCAACGACCAGGTGCGCTTTGAGATGGCCTACCAGGCGCTCGCTCCCGAGCTGAAAGTTATTGTGCCGTGGCGCGAGTGGGACCTGAAATCGCGCGAAGATTGTCTCGACTACGCCGAAAAGCGCGGTATTCCGGTCGCCGCAAGCCGCGAGAAAATCCACAGCCGCGATCGCAATCTCTGGCACCTCAGCCACGAGGGCGGAGAACTCGAAGACGCCGCCCAACCCCCGTTCCCAAGCACCTGGCAATGGACGAAGTCTCCGCAAGAGGCTCCCGATAAAGAAGAGCAAGTTGAAATAGGATTCGAAAAAGGCGTGCCCGTCTCGGTAGGCGGCCAAACTCTCGACCCCGTATCGCTCGTCGAACTGCTGAACGAAATCGGCGGGCGCAACGCGGTAGGACGCATCGACCTGGTCGAGAACCGCTTCGTAGGGATCAAGTCCCGCGGCTGCTATGAAACTCCCGGAGGCACGCTGCTACTCGAAGCCCACGGCGAACTCGAAGCGCTCTGCCTCGATCGCGATCTGCTCCACTTCAAGCAACACGTCGCGCTCAAGTATGCCGAACTCGTTTACTTCGGCCTGTGGTTCACGCCGTTGCGCGAAGCGCTCGACGCCTTCGTCGAACCCACGCAACAGAATCTGACCGGCTCGGTTAGGTTCTCGCTCTACAAAGGCAACGTTAACGTGGTCAGCCGCAAGTCCGATTACTCGCTCTACCGCACCGACCTCTCCTCCTTCACCATGAGCGAAGGCTATGATCAGAAGGACGCCGAAGGCTTCATCCGCATCCTGGGATTGCCCTCGCGTTGCCGAGCCCAGACGCAGGCGAAGGTAAAAGTAGAGGTCGCGTAATGAAGATGTGGTCCGGCCGCTTCCGGCAGCCGCTCGACCCCGAATTTGAAAAATGGCAGCGCTCGTTCCCCTACGATCAACGGCTGCTGCCCTTCGAACTCGCCGCCAGCCGCGCCCACGCCAACGCTCTCGAACACGCCGGAGCGCTTTCTTCCGAAGAGCTCTCCGAAATTGTGAAAGCCCTGGAAGAAATCGGCCACCGCGCTGCATCGTCTCCGGAGTTTCTCAACGATCCGGAAGCCGAAGACGTTCACCACTTCGTAGAAAAGCAACTCGCCGCGCTGATCGGAGCCACTGGCTACAAGTTGCACACTGGCCGCAGCCGCAACGAACAAATCGCGACCGATCTCCGTCTCTTCGTGCGCCAGAGCATCGATACTCTGCGAACCTTGATCGCCGATTGGATCGAGGCGATCTTGGCGCGCGCCGAGGCCGCGGGCAGCGCGTCTTCGCTATTAGCTATGCCGGCGTACACGCACCTGCAGCCGGCGGAGCCCGTCTTAGTAGCGCATTGGTTACTGGCTTATATAGAAATGTTTCTCCGCGACGCCTCCCGCCTCGCCGACTGCCGCAAGCGCGCTAACTTATGTCCACTGGGATCGGGCGCCGTAGCCGGAGCCACGCTCACCCTCAATCGTCAAGCCATGGCCGCGGAGCTGGGTTTTGATGGCCCGACGGCGAACAGTATCGACGCGACCAGCGACCGAGACTTCGCCATCGAATTCGTCGACGCGCTTTCCCTGCTCGCTCTCCACCTCAGCCGCTGGGCCGAAGAGATGATCTTGTTCTCCACGCCCGCGTACGGTTTTGTCGAGTTACCCGAGCCCTACTCCACCGGCAGCAGCGCCATGCCGCAGAAAAAAAATCCCGACTTGCTGGAACTGGTGCGCGCTAAAGCGCCGCGCATCATGGGTTGCGCAGCCACGCTGCAAACTTTAGTGAAGGGCCTGCCCCTCGCCTACAACAAAGACTTGCAGGAAACGCAGGAACCCGTGTTCAACGCCGCCGACTCGGTCATCGGCATGTTGCCGCTCGTGACTGGATTTATGAACACCGTAGAATTCAACGAAGCCAAGATGAATCAGGCCGCAAGTTCAGGTTATATGAACGCCTGGGCCGCGGCCGCATACCTCGTCGAACGCGGAGTACCCTCGCGCCTCGCCCACGAAGCGGTCGGCAAGGCTGTGCAATTGGCCGTCGAGCGCGGATGCGATCTGCAAAAACTCCCCCTCGCCGATCTGCAAGCCATCCACCCCAGCTTTGACGCCGCGTTCCACTCCTCCCTCGGACTTACTGAGGTGCTCGGACTGCACGACGTGCCCGGCGGCACCGCGCCTCGCCACGTCAAGCGCGCCCTCCAGAACGCCCGTGACCGCGCCGCCTCCCTGCGCTCGCAAGAGCCGCTAGCCGCCAGCTGAGCGACGGGCGTCTCGCCCGTCAGCCGGGGGGGGACGCCCGGCTCTCCACCGTCAAGCGTGGTTCGGCAGCCGAATCAATCACGCGGAGGTGACCCTAGAACTGCAGCACATCCACTTCCGCACTGTAAGTCGGCGAAGGCCCCCATGCCAATCCGGTTGTGTTATACGTTCTGAATTGCACCGTACTGTTGCTGCCGACGAAAACAGGTAAAACGCAGCTGGCTGGGATCCCAGAGGGGCCGGCAGCTAGAGCTGCGGCACAGGGAACTGCCGTCTGGTTTGTCCAATGAACTTGCAAGCCTTCGCCGACGATTCCATCATTTGCCGATTGTGTCACCTCACTCAACAGAAGAATATTTGAACCAGCGCTGCCCGTCGTAAAAAGTGTTTGCCAATTCGGGTAGGTGGCGCTGGTCCAATCGAGTAAATTTGCTTCATAGTCGCCGAACGGGCCCGTGCCCGTGGCCGGTTCTCCGAAGACAATGAGCGCATACCACGTAGTGTCTCCCGGGTAAGTGTGAATCCAGACTTTGGTGCCTCCGGCGATTCTCACCGGAACCACCGCCGACGCTCCGACTGGCACTGCCAAAGCGTTGTAGCCATTCTCGTCGGTCCAACTCAGGTAGGGCACGTCCAAGCCTGCATAGCCGGTCGAATACGCTACCAGCAGCGCGGTCGTGCTGCCCGAAGCTTTGTAAACGGGTAGCACATAAACGAGGTCTTGGTTGGGCAGCTCACCGGTTACCTCAGACAGGCCGCCTTGCCCTTGTGTCCCGCTTGGCCAAAAGCCCAGTCCGGAGACGTAAAGAGAGTAAAGGAAGCGGTTGTTATCGCCCTCAGTTTCAACCGTGGGAGTCGTGCCTGCATGCACTCTAATCTTCTCCAGGAGAGATATGTAGCAGTTTCCCACTCCCAGTCCGCCGTCCGCTCCGGTGCTGGCTGGTCCGATGGTGCCTTACTGGGAACGTGCAACTCCATTTTCATCAATCCAGCGCAAGGTGGGCACGATGGCACAACTAACCGTGGATTCGTAGACGCTGATCAGATAGCTGGCGTCTCCCGTCGGAGCCAACATAATGGCTGAGGCAGGCAGGTTGGTGAATCGATTGAAAAAATCCTGGCGTATTTCAGTCACCGATGCGCTCACGCTACCACAAACCGTCAGCAAGAATAATGTCCACAACAGGCCTCGATACTTCATGGATAAATCCTTCCGGGGAATCAGGGTCGTCCCATGAAACGACGATACGCACAAGACCCGATCTCGCACAGA
>JBEKFN010000100.1:0-11634 GCA_050013295.1 Terriglobales bacterium | reverse complement strand
TTGCAGCGTTTTGAAACCACGGCGCGCCTGATTTCCCAGGGCGATCTGGAACGGCGTGTGCCTGCGGAAGGCTCGGACACGCTGGCGTGGATGGCCAGGGAGTTCAATGCCATGGCCGACTCGGTGTCAGGCCTGGTTGGCGAAGTACGTACCCAGCGGGAGCGGCTGGAAACGGTAATCAACAGTATTGATGACGGGATCGTAGTCCTCGACGCGGAACGAAAGATTATGGCGGCCAACGACGCATTTCTACAGCGCGCCAACAGCTCCCGCGAGCAGGTTCTCGGCTGCTGCTGCTACGCACTTGAACCGGGGCCGTGCAACCTTTCCGACTGCCCCACCCTCGCCTGCCTGCGGCTGGGCGCACGCCAGGTCCGTATCTGCGAGCGCAAAACCGGCAACGACACCGTGGCTTGGGAAGAGATCCACGCTTCCCCGATTCTCGACGCCTCGGGGCGGCTGGTTCAAGTAGTGGAGGTGTGGCGCGACATCTCCGAGCGGCGAGCGGCCGAGGCCAAGCTGGCCGAGTCCCACCGACTGGCGTCGGTCGGAGTCCTGGCCTCCGGGTTTTCGCACGAGATGAACACCCCCCTGGCAACCACCCTGATGTGCGTGGAGGGAATCCTGCGCGAGACTCCCCCCGGCGGGAACGGGCAATTGGATCAAGCCAGAATCCGAGAGAATGCAACCATCGCCCGCGAACAGATCCTGCGCTGCCGCGGTATCACTCAGCACTTCCTGCGCCTGTCGCGCGGACAGCGGCACGCCGGAGATATCGTGGACCTGAATGCGGCCATCGCCGCCGCCCAGAGGCTCGTCGATCCGACCGCCCGCGCCAATTCCGTGGAGGTCGCAGTGCGACCGTTCCCGACCACCCTGCACGTCCGTGCCGACGAGGCCGAGTTGCAGAACCTGCTGGTCAATCTTCTGCTCAATGCGATTCAGGCATCGAAGCCGGGCGGCAAGGTCGTCGTGGCGCTTGAAGGCGGTGATGCGGTGCACGTTCGCGTCACCGATGAAGGATGCGGCATTGCCCCGGAATACCGGCAAAAGATCTTTGAGCCCTTTTTCAGCCTCCGCCAGGGCGGCACCGGCCTCGGTCTGTTTCTGTCGCTGAACGCTGTCCGCAGTTGGGGAGGCAACATCCTGGTCGAGAGCACTCCTGGAAAGGGGTCTATATTCGAAGTCGTGATCCCGGCCATCGATCCCGGTCCGCAACCGAAGGACGGCGATCCGAAGGACGAACATGCGAAGGACGGACATGCGAAGGACGGACAATGAAGCACCCCTCCCTCCTTCTGGTCGATGACGATACCGCATTCCGGCAGGTGATGGCGGGCGAGCTAAGTCGCCTCGGCTACGAAGTTGACGCGGTGGGCTCGGGCGAGGAGGCAATCCAGCGAGTGGTGGCGGCGGAGCCCGAAGTCGTCCTGCTCGACCTGCACTTGCCCGGAATGGGCGGGCTCGAGACGCTGAAGGCCATCCAGGCCGCCACGCCGACGGCCGAGGTCATCATGTTGACCGGACACGGTTCCATCGATACCGCCATCGAATCAATCCGTATCGGCGCCTTCGATTACGTGGTGAAACCTTGCCCGCTGGACGAACTCCAAATTCGCATTCAAAGGGCGATCGAACGGCGCTCGCTGCGCCAAAGAGCGAATCTTCTCGATCGCGTTCTGACTCCCCCAAATCCCGGCAATTCTTTCATCGGCGACAGCCCGGAATTCCGCCGCCTGATCAATCTGATCGAACTTGTAGCTCCCAGCGATTCGACCGTGCTCATAACCGGCGAGACGGGGGCGGGAAAGGAGCGGGTGGCCAAGCTGATTCACGCGCGCAGCTCTCGCCGGTCGCGGCCGTTCGTGATCGTCGAGTGCGCCGCGCTGCAGGAAAACCTGCTCCAGAGCGAACTGTTCGGCCACGAGCGTGGCGCCTTCACCGGAGCGGACCGCGCCAAGCCTGGATTATTCGAAGTCGCCCATGGTGGAACGATTTTCCTCGACGAGGTCGGAGAAGTGAGCCCGGCGACCCAGACCAAGCTGCTGCGCGTCCTCGATACTTCTACGTTCCGCCATGTCGGAGGCACCCGGGAAATTCAAGTGGATGTCCGGATTCTGACCGCGACCAATCGCGATGTACCCTCCATGGTGCGGCAGGGCCTTTTCCGCGAGGATTTGTTTTACCGCCTGAGCACAATCACATTAGAGGTGCCGCCTCTGCGTGCCCGAAGGAGCGACGTGGACCTGCTGGCACAACACTTCGTGACCGTGCTCAACGAGCGCTTCGGCTCCAGCAAACAGATCGGCGAAGAGGCCCTGCAACTCCTGCGGCGGCACAACTGGCCGGGGAACGTGCGCGAACTCCTGCACGTGGTCGAAGCCTCCCTGGTGCTCTGTGAGGGATCGCTGGTTCTGCCCGAGCACCTCCCCGCGTCCTTGCGGATTTCGAAGCCTGCTCCCGCGCCTGCTCCATCAGCGCCGGACGCTCCGCTGCCGACCCTCGAGGAAGCGGAGCTCACGCACATCCGCTTGGCGATCGAGGCCTGCAAGGGTCACCGCGGAAACGCGGCCAGGATGCTCGGAATCAGCGAGCGGAATTTATACCGGAAGTTGCGCGAGCACGGCCTGCTGGCGTGATCCGGCAGCGCGGCCTTTCCATGTAGGCGGTAGCAACGACAAGCAGAATCACAGGGAAGAAACAACTCATGGAGGTGCGCGTTAACGCCGAAGGAGCCCCGAAATGAATTTCGAGAAGATCCGGTTCCAGTTCACTCATCAAGAGCGGGTCGCGCGCATCACGCTGGCATCGCCGAAGGCGAACATACTGGATCTTTCCATGATCCGCGAACTCGATTCCGCACTCTCCCTGTGTGCCGGGCGCGAGCTGAACGCCATGGTTATTGCCGCAGACGGTCCCCATTTCAGCTTTGGCGCCAGCGTCGAGGAGCACCTGCCCGATCAGATTGCCGGAACCTTGCGCGCGCTGAACAACCTTCTGCGGCGGATCGCGGAGGCCCCCGCGCCCGTGATCGCCGCCGTCCGCGGCCAGTGCCTGGGCGGAGGATTCGAACTCGTGCTCGCCTGCGACCTGATTCTTGCCGATAAGACCGCCCAGTTTGCTTCCCCCGAAATCAAGTTGGCGGTGTTCGCTCCCGCAGCTTCCGCCTTGCTGCCGGTTCGGGTCGGGCTAGCCATCGCCTCCCGGTTGTTGCTGACCGGTGGCGCGCTGTCTGCCGAAGAGGCGGCTCGTTGCGGGCTGGTCGCCAGATGCGCCGACGATCTTGACGCCGCACTCGAGGCCTGGCTGGAATCCGATTTTCTTCCCCGTTCTCCATCGGCGCTGAAGTACGCCTGCCAAGCTGCTCGCCGCCCCTTGCGCCGCGCCTTGGACGAGGACCTTCCGAAAATAGAATCGTTATACCTGAATGACCTTATGGCCACTCCGGATGCCGTCGAAGGCATCCGCGCCTTCCTCGAAAAACGTGCGCCGCAGTTCGCCCGGTCACCCATAATGACGACAGGAATGAAAGGAATAAAATGACCCAGTCGGCTGACATTCGCGGCCAGGTGACAGTCGCCACTGGAGGTTCGGGCGCGATGGGTGGCGCCCTCGCGCGACCTACCATGTCCTTGTGCTCTGGGTCACAGCATACCTGTCGTCCAGAATTGCAAAATGGTGAGCTAATCGTGAACTACTGGTGAACTGCGGAGGGCAGAACCATGCACGGCGATGAGAAAGTCATTAAGGAATTGAACGCGGCTCTAAGCGCTGAATTGACGGCGATTGTGCAGTACATGACGCAGTCGGAGATGTGCCAGAACTGGGGCTACAAACGGCTTGGCGAGCGCACGAAGGGGCGGGCCATGGAGGAGATGCACCACGCGGAAGGCCTCATTGAGCGCATTATCTTCTTGGACAGCATACCCACTGTCGATGTCGGACTGAAGCCTCAACTCGGCAGCAACGTGCAGCAGCAAATGGAAATTAACCTAAAAGACGAGTTGGATGCGGTGCGCCAATACAACCAAGCCGTGAAGGTCTGCGTCGAGGTCAAGGACGACGGCACCAGGGCTCAGTTCGAGCGCATGATTAAGGACGAAGAGCGGCATGTGGACTATTTGGAGGCTCAGCTTCATTCCATCAAGGAAATGGGCATTGCCAACTACCTCGCGCAGCACTTGCATGGCGAGAAATAGCCCATACCAAAGGCCATTCATGCCGTCAGAGCAGCAGATTGATGTTGTTCGCGAGGAGGTTTGCGAGGAACTTGCCCATGCGATCGCTCATGGCTTCAAATCGCATGGTTCCGCGCCCACTATTTTCTTGACCTAAGAATAGGAGCTTGTCACCATAGACGATCCAAAGGTCATAAAAAGGACCATCCAACTCGCCTCTACAATATAGTTAACGAGGGTTTCGATGAGATTCGGCATCATAGTTTTCCCTGGATCGAACTGCGATCACGATGCTTTCTGGACGGCTGAACACGTGGCGAAACAGAAGGCGACGTTCCTCTGGCACGACTCGCACGACCTGGAAAATTGCGATGTGGTCATTGTGCCGGGAGGGTTCGCCTACGGCGACTATCTGCGCACCGGGGCGATTGCGAAGTTCTCTCCAGTGATGGAATCCGTCCGCAAGTTCGCCGCCGGGGGCGGACTGGTCCTGGGCATCTGTAACGGCTTCCAGATTTTGTGTGAGTCGGGGTTGCTGCCCGGAGCGCTGATGCGCAACATCGGCTTGAAATATGTCTGCAAGCCGGTGCAGGTGAGAGTCGAAAACAACGGCACGCCGTTTACCAACACATGCCGCATAGGCGAAGTGCTGACCATCCCCATCGGCCACATGGAAGGCAATTATTTTTGCGATGAGGCTACACTCGCGGAACTGAAGCACGACAATCGCATCGTCTTCCGCTACTCGAACCCGCAAGGCGAAATCACACCGGAAGCGAATCCCAACGGGTCGCTGGAAAATATCGCCGGAATCTGCAGCCCGGAACGCAATGTGCTGGGCATGATGCCCCATCCCGAGCGCGCCGCCGAACCCGAACTGGGCGGCACCGATGGATGCAAGATCTTCGAGTCGCTCGTCGGAGCGCTGGCGATCAAGTAGGTCTCACGTTCAGGTATTGTGCCAACCTTGCTTCTGATCACCGCGTCCTCACCCGAAATTCAGAAGGTACGGCGTTCCCGTGTCCTGAACTTTCAGCAGATCACCATGCCGTATCTTGCGGCCTTTGCACCATCGCACTGGACTGTGCTCCATATCGATGAGGTAGTGAAGCCGGTCGATTTCGGTGTGCAAGCGGACCTGGTGGCGATTACCTTCCACACCCCGAGTGCACCTCACGTTTATACGATGGCAGACCGGTTCCGGCAGCGAGGAATTCCGGTCGTGTTGGGCGGGCCGCATGTGACTCTGATGCCAGAGGAGGCACAGGCGCACGCGGACGTAATCTTCGTCGGTGAGGCTGAATCCCACTGGCCGCAATTCTTGCGCGACTTTGACGCGGGGCGCCACAGCCACAGGTACTGTTCCACTGAACCCCCGACTTTGGAACATGCCCCGATGTCGCGGAAGGACCTGTTTCACCGGCGCGATCATACGGCTGGAGTTCTGTTTGCCACGCGCGGCTGCCCACACCGTTGCGATTTCTGCACTCTCGCCGTTATGTATCGGGGCCGCGTGCGCCAGCGACGCGTGGACGCGGTCGCAGAAGAGTACGGCTCTTTTCGCGGCAAAGTGATCATCCTGTGGGATGACAACATCGCGAGCGACATGGAGCACGCCAAGACGCTGTTCCGGGCTCTTGCTCCCCATCGGAAGTGGTGGAGCAGCCAAGCCAGCATCTATGCTGCCCAGGACGACGAGTTCCTGGAGTTGGCCGCGAGCAGCGGCTGCAAACAACTGTTCGTCGGGCTGGAGTCAATCTCGCAATGCAGCGTGAATGAAGTGCAGAAGGGCTTCAACCGCGTGTCGGAATACGGTCGCGCGATTGAGCGGATCCATTCTCATGGCATAGCGGTGCAGGCGGGTATCGTCTTCGGTTTCGATAACGACGCGCCAGCGATCTTCGGCGAAACGGTGGACTTCCTCGAGGCGGCAGGAGTACAGAATGCGACGTTCAACATCCTTACTCCCTTTCCAGGAACTCGACTGTACCAACGTCTGGAAGCGGAAGGCCGGATTCTGACCCGCGACTGGAGCAAGTACAACGGCCGCGCAGACGTGGTCTTCCGGCCCAAACAGATGAGCCCGGAGCAGCTGTTGGCCGGATACGAGTATGCGGACAGGCGCTTCTACTCATGGAGCAGCATGTGCAGGCGCTTGTCGCGCTCTCCCGTCGGGCTGTCATGGGCCTTGCCCTTGAACTTGGCGTACATGTTCGCTCCTTTGATAACTTCGTTCTGAAGGGGCGCGGCTTCAGCCGCGCCGTAAGTGCCGCAAAATCAATGACGGCTTTAGCCGCCGAAGGAACCTGAGACCTGCTTCAATACGCCCAGCGCAGCAGCGTCGCACCGACCGTAAATCCCGCGCCCACCGAAGCCAGCAGCACCAAACTTCCTTTCTTGAGTTTGCCTTCCTGGCGCGCGCTTTCCATCGCCAGCGGAATCGTTGCCGCGGTGGTGTTTCCATACTGCTCGATGTTAATAATCACGGCTTCGGGACGCATCTTCAGACGATCGGCAGTCGCGGTGATGATGCGCTTGTTCGCCTGATGCGGAATGAAGGCGTCGATATCGCTGCCCTTGATATTGTTGCGCGCAAGAATCTCTTCGCAGAGCGACGCCATCTTGCGCACCGCGAACTTGAAGACCGCGGCGCCGTCCTGATGAACGAAGTGCATCTTCTTATCGACGGTTTCGTGAGTCGAAGGATTCAGGCTTCCGCCTCCAGGCATGTACAGCGCGCACCCGCCCGATCCATCCACTTCGTGCAGAAAGTCAATCAGCCCGATGGACTCGTCTTCCGCGGGTTCGAGAAGGACCGCGCCCGCTCCATCGCCGAAAATAACGCAGGTCGCGCGGTCGGTGTAATCGATGATCGACGACATCACGTCAACGCCAATCACCAGCACTTTCTTGTGGGAGCCGGTAGCGACGAACTGCGCTCCGGCTTGCAACGCGTAAACAAACGCCGAACAGGCAGCCGAGACATCGAATCCCCAGACATTTTTCGCGCCCAGCTTGTGTTGCACGAGACAAGCGGTCGAGGGAAAGAACATGTCGGGCGTAACCGTTCCCACGATAATCGCGTCCAGATCGGAAGGCTCGATGCCGCGCTCGGCGAGCGCTTTCTTCGCCGCCTCAACCGCCAGGTCGCTGGACGCAACCCCCTTGTCCACCAGATGACGCTCGCGGATGCCGACGCGCTCCATGATCCACTGGTCGTTGGTATCAACAAGTTTTTCCAGGTCGGCGTTGGTGAGCAGGCGAGGCGGAACGTAGGTGCCGAGAGCGCTGATCTTAACGCGCTGAAGCTCGCTCAATGAGGTCTCCTCGGATGCAGAGTGAAGTATAAAGTGCGATACGAAGTGAATTGATTATTTTGAACGATGAGCCCGCGAATGTCTAACCGCAGAAAACAAGTCTCAGGTGTCAGGTCTCAGGAAAACCGTAAGGTGAAATGAAATTGATTTTGTTTTTTCTGAGACCTGAGACCTGCTATTTCAGTCGCTCCGCCAACATGCCGAACAGCGGCAACTCGAAGCGCTCGCCCTCCCATGCCTTGATCGAAAGCACAATCCACAAGAACAACATGGCCAGCGAAGCCAGAATTCCAAACAGAAGAAAAGCCATGGCGGCAGCGACATTCGAAAGGAAGAGTGCGGCGATGGTCAAAACGAAAAAAACTCCCCAAAGCAAAACGCTTTGCCAGGCATGAAAGCGGACAAAGCGGTTGTTGCGAAATGCCGGCAGAAACAAGATCACCGCGGCTGGGGCCAAAGTGAGATAAGCGACCGCCGCGGCCGCTCGTTCCGCGGGAGGAAGCGGTGTCATCGACCATCCGCAACCTGGACAGAATTCCGAGTTCGCGGGCATTACAGTTCCGCAATGGGGACACTTCACGGAAGTTTGCGCCAAATGCGCGGGGCTTTTCTCGGCAAGTTTGTCGGCACTTTGCCCGGCGCTATTCTCGTCACTATTTTCTGGACTAGACAATTCGGCGTCCATTCGTTTTCTTCCGGCATTCTTCGCAAACACCATAAATCTGGAAAGTGTGGCGGGTGGTGACGTAACGGTGCTTGCGTCCGATCTCCCGCTCGATTTCTCCGACTTTCTCCGAGAAAAATTCAACCGAGGCGCCGCACTCTGTACATACCATGTGGTGATGACTGCGGCGGTTGTACTGGTGTTCGTAACGCGCGATGCCGTCGTGAAAGGCGACTTCGCTGGCCAAGCCACAACCCGCCAGAAGCTTCAGCGTCCGGTAGACGGTGGTGAAACCAATGCGCGGATCGGTTTTCTTGACCAGCCGGTGCAATTCGTCGATCGAAAGATGCTCACGAGTTTCCAGGAAGGTCCGCAGAATTGCATTGCGCTGTGCAGTCTGCTTCAAGCCGACGCGTTTGAGATGCTGCAGGAAAATTCCTTCGGCCTCGCGGATGTTCTCCCGCGAGATGGTCGGCTGATCGTCGATTCGCTTCTGCAGCATGTTGGGCGGCGCGGACACTCAAGATGATACTGCACGCCAAAGGGTCGCCAACATGATACTGGGCGGAGCGCGGGTTGCGCCAACCGGCTCCCAGCTTAGGGCCCGATTTTGTTTCTGCTTTTTCTTGTGTTAACTGCCTGGTTGTCCCCTACCCCCACCCCCCCTACCCCCCCACCCCCTCCGCATCATCCCTGGAATCAAGGGGTTGGGGACGCCTCCCGCCAAAGTATTCATTGCAAATGACTTATTGTCAAAGTATTCCGGAATAAGGACTTAGGCCTCGGCAGAGCTGATTTATTCCCGTTTCGGTTTTCAAAGAGCGCTGAG
This sequence comes from Terriglobales bacterium, assembly GCA_050013295.1. Lineage (GTDB taxonomy): Bacteria > Acidobacteriota > Terriglobia > Terriglobales > Acidobacteriaceae > Acidiflorens. The sequence goes on along the minus strand of JBEKFN010000100.1, from coordinate 2,646 downwards.
AATGGGTTTTGGAGCAGGTTCGAGGGCCGTCTGGCGGACGGGCACACCTTTCCCTTTTTCCAATCAGGCCGCTATTGTCGCGCATGGGCGGGTTGGATGTCTGTGATGATGCTCACCGGCTGAGTGTGATGAAAAAAGGGATCGCTGAAGAGTGCGATGTGCGCACCCTCGCAATTCTTTACGGTTCGCTGTCTTGATCGTCGATGGCGTGTCTATCGGGCAGCATGCGTTGATGCAGGATGCGAGAAATCAAAACGCCCCCGCGCCTCCTGGCGGTAGAACAGCACATGCTTGCCATGCTCCAAACGGCGCAAACCAGGGCGAACGTCGTCACAGGGCCGGCCTAACGCCGGATTATCGGCAAGCATCTGGCAACAAACCTCAAGCTCAGCGATGTAGCGGACGGCTTGGGCACTGCCCCATGTGCGCAGGGTGTAATCGCCGCTGCTCAGCAAATCGGCCTCAGGGCGACGCGAAAATCGAAACGCAGCCACGGCTAGCGCGACACGGGAAGTTTGATGGCCTTACGGACGCGCCCGAAGACGTTGCCTCTGGCAATACCGCTGGCGTCGCCTTCGTCAATCGCCGCCCGGAGCGCGGCGAGCTTCGCCTCGTACTGCTGTTCTTCGCGCTCCAAAGTTCGCAACCCGGCGCGTACAACCTCACTGGCATTTTCGTAACGCCCACTCTTGACCTTTCTGGCTATGAAGTGGTCGAGATCGTTGGTCAAATTGACGTTGCGGGTAGGCATGGGGGCGGCCCTTTCCAGGGATGTGAATCGCAGGTCTATTATAATGCAATTGGCAAAGATTGCCAATCACGGAGACGCCCACTCATTCGCAAAGAACGCGAATGAGTGGGGCACCCGGCAACCGTGAGAAGTGGCCCCACCCGCCAAAGGTCAAATGAGTGGGCTTCGGTTCATCCCCGCTTCTTCTTCAACTCCTCAAGACGTTCCGTCTCGCGGCGGTCCTCCTCCACCTGATCTTTGAATCGATTTTTTCGTTCTTCGATCTCCCGCGTCCTATTGTCGTCCTCGGGGCCTTGGCCCTGATCTTGTTTCATAAGTTCTCCTGCGTGCTGCACGTCCGCTCAGTCTTTCTTATTCTTTTTGGCCTTTTCTACACGCTCGGTCTCCTTCTTATTTTCCTCGATTTGTCGGATCTCATGCTTACGCCGTTCGATGTCGTCCGTTCTGGACCTGTTTTCTCCGATTTTCTTCAACTGCGGCATTGGTCGCCCTCCCTCAAGTTAAATTTGCTCAGATCTCGTCGACCAATCGGCCAGTGACAGCGCCATGGTCGTACTTGGCCCCAGGTGCGACGGGACCGGCCTCATTGGTCGGATGATCGCCAACAATTTCCACGACCGAATCGCAATTCCATTCGATGTGCTCCGACACAATCCGCAGGCGTAGCCGAAACGCCACCGTTTCAGGATGCTCAGGAACTGGTACAAGGAAGGACTCCTCAACAACTTCTCCCGGCTCGATCCAACCATGCACCTCGAACACCGAAAGTACGGCGACGTCCTGGGTACCGAGTGTAGGTTGCTTCCCCTTCGAGTCACTTACCACCGCGAGAACCTCAATCGCGGTGCCACGCTGCTCAATCGTGACTTTCGATAGACCAACGTTCCTAATCTGAGCCACTCCTAAAAGAAGTAGTACGCTTTTGCAACGGACCGTCTTGCCGGTGACAGTTAGCTCAAGCCTGCGCTTGAATGTACGTCCGCGACGATAATTCAAGTAAGCCCAACCCGCTCCAATGAATAGCGCGATGATCTTCGCGGCCTTGTCGATGATATCGAGAACATCGGACAGGTGTTTAGATTGACCTATAGCTATTGGGGCATACAGCACGGAACAATTCCTCGACGAGGACTATAACTGCAACCGGGCAGCTTATCAAGATAGTAGAACTCTCAGCTGGGATAGAACCGTGGAATCCCCGACAGCGGGACGAGATGCGGTTTTTCGCCGCCGGGGGTGGGATCTTCAGTTTGAGGACTTCCGACTGGTTTACTCCTGCCGGAGCGGTTTTTCCGAGAGCGTAGGCGCGAAAACTGCTCCAGCGCCACAGTTCTGCAGATGACACTGATCCGCGGTTCGCGGGATTGCGGGAGCCTCGACATGTTGGGTGGTGTAGGGGTCCTTCGACTCCGCAGGGGCTTCACTACGTGAAGTCCCTGCTCCGCTCAGGATGACAGCTCTTTGTACGTGGCAATAGGGATCGCGTCTGCCGGTGGTCGCGGTTGTCATGGACACCACGCACCCCTACAATCTTTCAGTAATGTCTTCTGCTACTTCCCTGCCTGAGATTTCACGCTCTGAAGTCCGTCGGCGCAATCCTGCGCTGCGGATTCTGTACTACGCCGTTTGCGCGCTGCTGGTGGCGCTCATCGTCGGCGTCTGGTGGCTCTACTGGGTCGCGCGCCGTCCGGTGCCGCAAGTGGATGGCAGCGTCTCCGTTTCTGGAATTTCGTCGAAGGTGCATGTGGTGCGCGATGAGCACGGGGTGCCGACGATTGAGGCGGCTACGCTCGACGATTTATTTTTTGCCCAGGGGTACGTGACCGCGCAGGACCGGCTGTGGCAGATGGAGATGATGCGGCGCGCCGCTGCCGGAGAACTTTCGGAAGTGTTCG
>JBEKFN010000099.1:0-11667 GCA_050013295.1 Terriglobales bacterium | reverse complement strand
GTTGCTCCACTACCACTGTCCATTTGATTGCTCTGCTGTAGTGGGGGAAGGGTGTTCTGATCGGGCTCAACGTTCGGCTTCAGTTCATTCGGATCCGCCACACTTGCCTTCAACTCGGCTGCCGCAACCGGAGCCGGAGCCCCTGCCGCCGCTACCGCTGGAGCAGGCGAACGCGGCGCCTCTTGGTTCGGCGTCACAGTCCCGTTCACCGTCTCCACCTTCAGCTTGCTGTCGCCGCCGCCCACCGAACTGGCCAGCTCTCTCACCACGCCCGTTGCCGTCACCGGCTCCGGATCCACCATCGTCGGCTCGCCCACGCGCGCGGCCCTGGACACGTCGGGAAACTTCTCGAAGGTCCCCAGCCCCTTCGACAGCATGCCCGTCTGTTGCCGGCTCGCCTCTTCCTTCTTGCTATTTTCGAGCGCCGCCCGGGTCGGCCGCGGTACCGGTTGATGCAGCGCCTCCAGCCGCGTCTTGGCATCCACCGCCCGGTCCATTGCCGGATACCGCTTGATGATCCTCCCGTACGCATCCCCCGCAGCCTTCGTCAGATCCTCGATCATCCTGGTCTTGGCCACTTCGTTCAAGCGCGGATTCTTCCGGACCGCATTGATCTCGCCTTCGTACGATTGCCCCAGTAGATATAGCGCCTCGTCCGCACCGCTATATAACGGATAGCGGTCCACCAGCGTTTTCAGCCGCGCAATCGCCGCCGGATACGCCAGCCGGAGATAATAGAAGTGTCCGATCTCGAACTCCCGTTCCCCCAGCACTTCCTGCACTTCCCGCAACCGCTGTTTCGCCTGCGGCACCAGTTTGCTGTCCGGATACTCCATGATCAGCGCCCGGTATTCCTCCTCCGCCCGCATCGCGTGCGTGTAGTCGCGATCCGGCTTTTCCATCTCCTGATAGTGGATGTTCGCCACCTTCAGCTGCGCCTCGGCCGCCTCCGGCATATTGGGAAAGAACGTCCGGAAATCTTTGTATTGGATCTCGGCCTGCTGCAACGCCGTCGTGCCGCCCTCGGCGTACCACGAATCCGCCACCGCCAGCTTCGCCCGCGCGACAAACTCCGAATCCGGATAGGTGTTGATCAGCGTCTGTAACGTCATCCGCGCCACGTCGAAGCGGTTGTGCTTCATGGCATCCATGGCCCGGTCAAACAGCACCTTGTCGGGCTGTTTCGACCCAACGTTGGCCAGCGGATTCACTGCTTTCTTGTTGGTGCATGCCGCCGTCAACACCAGCAGCAACGCGAGAAGTACGAAAATAGAATTCCGCCGCATAAAGAACCTCTGCAATCCGACCTCTGACCTCTGCCCTTCTTACGCTCGCTGCAAACTCGCGCTCCGCGCCGCTTCCAACAGCGCCTGCGCGTTCGCCTTGGCATCGCCCTTGCCGAACACCGCATTCCCAGCCACCAGAATCTCCGCCCCGGCGTGCACCACCTCCGCCACCGTGTCCATCCCAACGCCGCCATCTACTTCGATGCGGAATTGGTAGCCTCGCGCCGCGCGAATCTCCGCCAACTTCTTCATTTTGTGCAGCGTTCCCGGGATAAACTTCTGCCCCCCAAACCCCGGATTCACGCTCATTACCAATACATAATCCACCATGTCGAGCACTTCGCCGAGCGTCTCCACCGGCGTCGCCGGATTTATCACCACGCCCGCCAGGCATTCATGCTGCTTGATAAGGTGCAGCGTCCGGTCCAAATGCCGGCACGTCTCCTGATGCACCGAGATCCAGTCCGCTCCCGCTTCCGCAAAATCCGCAATGTACTGGTCGGGGTTTTCTATCATCAGATGGCAGTCCAGCGGGAGCCGAGTCGCCCGGCGCAGGGATTTCACCACCGGCGGCCCGATCGTCAGATTAGGCACAAAATGTCCGTCCATGACGTCAACATGGATCACGCTGCCGCCGCCCGCCGTTGCCAGCTCTACCTGTTCCGCCAGGTGGGCGAAATCCGCCGAGAGTATCGAGGGTGCAAGTTCGATCAAAGTAGGGTCCTGAGTATAGGGTCAAATGCTGTGGAAATTCTAGCACGGTGGAAGCGAAGCCCATCCGATCTGGTGTGGGGACGGGCGCCCTCGCGAGCCTGCCCTGAGCGAAGCCGAAGGGTCCAAGCCGAGCGCAGCTCGGCAGTTGCCTGCTCGCAATCAGGCGCTAGATTTCGAAAAGCGCGTCTCCTCGGAGGCTGCCAGCGTCTTTCGCACCTTCTCGACTTCCTCCGCCATCGCGTACTTCAGCTTCTCAATCCCCTCGCCGGTCACCGCGGAAATTGGATAAAGCTTCAGCTTCTTGCGCGTCGCCCACTGCTTCAGCTTCTTGAGCTTCTCCGGGTTCGCCACGTCGATTTTGGAGGCGACCATCAAAGTCGGCTTCTTCTCCAGCTCCGCTCCGAAACTCGCCAGCTCGCCCCGAATCACCTCAACATCTTTAACCACGTCGGCCCGGCCACTGCTGTCGGAGACATCCACCATATGCACCAGCAAACGCGTGCGCTCGATGTGCCGCAGGAATTGTGTGCCCAAGCCCGATCCCTCGTGCGCGCCTTCGATCAGGCCCGGAATATCGGCGACCACAAAGCTCTCTTCTTTCCCTTTGTCGCCCGCCAGCACAACGCCCAGGTTCGGCTCAAGCGTCGTAAAAGGATAATCCGCCACCTTCGGCCGCGCCGCCGAGATGCGCGAGATCAGCGTCGATTTGCCCACATTCGGATATCCCACCAACCCAACATCGGCGAGCAGCTTCAACTCCAGTCGGAAGTTGCGTTCCTCGCCCGGACGTCCTTCTTCGTGCTCGCGCGGCGCCTGGTGGGTCGAAGTGGCAAACTGCGCGTTGCCGCGTCCGCCGCGCCCGCCGCGCGCGATCACGACGCGTTCATCGGCGCGCGAAAAATCGTAAACCTTCTCGCCCGTGTCCTCGTCGTAAACGATCGTGCCCACCGGAACCTTCAGCACGATCCCTTCCCCATCGCGGCCGGTTTTCTTCGCGCCCTCGCCGTGCCGTCCGCGCTGGGCCTTGTATTCGGGATTGAAACGGAAATGCACCAGCGTATTGTGGCGCTCGCTCGATTCCATCCAGATGTCGCCACCCCGCCCGCCGTCGCCGCCCGAAGGCCCGCCCCGCGGAATAAATTTCTCCCGCCGGAACGCCATGCAGCCGTTGCCGCCGTCCCCAGCCTTCACTCGAATTTTGGCTTCATCGATGAACATGGTGGCCCAGAAAGAACTCACGTAGGGGCGGACGCCTCGTCCGCCCAGCGAAGCGAAGCTCCGCAATTTAGGCGCAACGAAAAAGCCTCGACTCGAAGCCGAGGCCCAACGCCGCAGCCCCTAAAAGGGGCATTTAATTTCGCCAAACCACGGCATCGCTAAAGCGATGCCCTGATACGAAACCATACACCGCAACGAAGCCCAATCCGTAGAGCAGTTCGCAAGAAAGTCCGCGCCCTATTTCGCTTCGATAGCCTCGGGCTCGATCAGGACAAACTTCCCCATCGATCCCTTATCGACAAACTTGATCCGCCCCGTGATCTTGGCGAAGAGAGTGTCGTCCTTGCCGCGGCCAACGTTCAACCCGGGCTTCACCCGCGTCCCCCGCTGCCGCACGATGATCGTGCCGCCGGGCACCAGTTGTCCCCCGAAAGCCTTAAACCCAAGCCGCTGCGCGTTCGAGTCGCGCCCGTTTCGTGAAGTGCCTTGTCCTTTTTTATGCGCCATAAATCAGTTCCCGGTTCCGAGTGGCCAGTTGCCAGTAATTCAAATTTCTAGTAACCCCAACCAGTCGTCATCCTGAGCGGAGCCAAGAAATGCGCGGAGCGCATATCTTGGCGGAGTCGAATGACCCCTACTCATCATCCCCAAGCTCGCCGCCGCAGGGAGTTCTCACGATGAATTCGCGCTACTTCTTTTTCTTCTTCGACGCCGATTTCTTCCCGTGCGCGTGCGCTGCGTGCTTCGTCGCCTTTTTCCCCGGCCTCTTCGAAGTCTTCACTTCTTCGCCGCCCTCGTGCGCCGGCTTCGCCTTCTTTTCTTTCTTGGGAAGCTCGGGCGCTTTGAACGACTGCCCATCAAAAGCAATCTCGGTGATGCGGACCGCGGTATAGTCCTGCCGGTGTCCACGCAGCTTCTTGTATTGCTTCTTGCGCTTGTAGTGGAAGACCAGGATCTTGTTGCCGCGTCCGTGCTCGACGACCTCGCCGGTTACCAGCGCCCCCGCTCCCGCTGGCACCACGCTGCCCGCCTCGGCGGAAACCGCCAGCACGTCGCCGAACTCGACCTTTCCGTCCTTGTCTTCCTGTGTTTCCACCCGGATCACATCGCCCGGGGCCACCCGATACTGCTTTCCACCTGCGCGGATCACCGCGTACATACTCTCTCCTTATGCTCGTGTGGGGACGGGGCTTTGCCCCGTCCAAGCCGAGCGCAGCTCGGCAAATACAATCTTATGCTTGCTGTTTTCCCGCTGCGGCTTCTCACCGGAAACGCGGAGCGGCCCCAGAACGGGTCCGCAAGTACAGGCAAACTCATTCAGTCTATCGTGCGCTGTGGAAATCGGTCAAACGGAAGTCGCAGTTGATTATGGCTCGGCGATGGCTCGATACACTCGCTGCTCTCGTTCAGAACGATTAGTGACACTCGACTAGAGTGTCGAAATGCAAGTTCGCCGAGGAAAACCGCCCGGATCGAGCCGACTGGCACGGACGGGGTGGAGTTGAGCCGGGAAGCCCGGGTTCGGTTGGCCTGGATGGATTTCTATCGTCGCTGCCGCAACGTGGCCTATACCTGCCGTCACTTTGGCATCCGCCGCCAGACCCGCAGCAAAAGGTGACCACAGTAACCGGAACACCAGGCCATTGCGTTGACCATGGAGTCCCATAGACTTAGAGTTGCGAGGGGGAGAGTTTCGATCCGCCCAATTGGGGAGTGGCGATCTGCCCCGACCGAAGCGCGCGCTAAGGCGCCGCACACGACATTTACCATCATCCGCCCCGGCAAAACCGGGACGGCGCGAGACCAACGATCTGGATCGTGATTCGAACCATGAACCTGAAGTCTCTACTACTGAGTTCTGATGAAAGAACGGTGCGCGTCCTACGCCGGGTCCTCAGCGACCTTGAAATTGACCTCGAACATTGCTCCGACGCGGACGATGCCATCCGCCGAATCACCCGCCAGCGTTTCGAGGCCATTATCGTGGATGGGGCGAATGCTGAGGATGCTGGCGCCGTGTTGCGGGGAGCTAAAGCCGCTCCGGTCAACAAGCGAGCCCTCGGGATCGTGCTGGTGGAGGCTCCCGTCGGACTCAAGGGCGGTTTCGAAATGGGGGCTCATTTCGTCCTCCACAAACCTCTCGCGGTCGAGCGCGCCAAAACCAGCTTCCGTGCGGTTCGAGCCCTGATGAGGCGGGAACGGCGGCTGCAGTTGCGGGTCGCTGTGCAAATTCCGGTCGAGTGTTTCGGGGCGGGCCGGTACAAAGCCCAGACCATCGACCTCTGCGAAGGCGGCATGGCAATTCAGTTTTCCGGGCGCGTCGCGAAAGAGAGCCCGCTCCGCTTCTCGCTCGACTTGCCGGGCATGGACGGGAAGCTCGAACTCCATGGAGATCTGGCATGGGAAGGCCACGAAGATCAAGCCGGTGTCCGTTTCAAAGACGCCACCGACGAGGACCGCAGCATTCTTCGCCAGTGGCTGAACAGCCAGCTTTCCGATCCCGAACCGGACGACCCACCCGTGAATTGCCGTCTCAGCGACCTCAGCCTCGGCGGCTGCTATCTTACGACCAACTCACCCTTCCCGAGGGGCACGCGGGTCATCCTCTCGATGAAGACGGCCGACCTTGTAGTCCGTGCCGGGGGCGTCGTACTGGTCGCGCATCCAGAATTCGGAATGGGGATGGAGTTCCTCCAGAGCACGACCGAGCAACGCGAACAGGCGCAACGCATGATAAAGATTCTGCGCGCCAGCGCAGATAAATCTCCCGAGCTTCAGGTTGAACCCGACGGGCTGGAAACGTCATCTCCCGACGACAGCGTGGATGCGTTCCAGGCCTCCGCAACTAAGGTTCCTGGAACCGAAGACGCACTCGTCGATCTGTTCCGGCGCAAGTTTGAGGTGCCGGTCGAAACCTTCCTGCAGCAGCTGCGCGCACAGCGCGTGTCCGTGGAATCGCACTCACGCTGAGCTGCGAGCAAATCAGCCCTCCGATCCCAGTCAAATCCCTTGGGGTTGAGCTACGGGCTAATGTCTAATGTCTAACGGCTGGCCTCATTTACGCTTCGGGAATAAGTTCGCTCACCGTCCCACGCTGCAGCAAGTACGCTCCCGGTCCCTGCTGTCCGCGAACCGAGCGGCAGTATTCGGCTACAAAGAATCCCGCCTTCGCGGCCTCGCGGAATGCCCAGCGCGTCGCGTCGCGCCACTCTCGCGCCAATCCCATGTCAGTGCGCTCGACTTCCAGAATGTCGCCCGGGATTTCAATGCTCACGCGCTGCCGGGCCAGTGATTCCGCCAGATCGGCCCGTCCCGGTCTCCCGCTGGGATCGAAGCGCACCAGCGGAGCCAGCAGCCGCAGGGCATCGATGGTTTCCACGCGCGCACTCGTACTCGTACTTTTGCCGGCCAGCCGGTCCCGCACCCGCCGTGAATTCAGCATCCACCGCACCCACAGCCGGTCCGTTCCGTTCCGATGCAGCATGCTGGAAGTTTCCGGCCCGTAGAAATCCACCTTATAAGCATCGGAAACCACACCCAGCTTGGAAAAGTTGAAGTGGGCGTTTCGGCTCTGCAGCGGATCGTAGGTCCACGTCATCTCACGAACGCCCATGGCCATCGCCCGCTCGCGTTGCGCCTGCTTCAACCGGAAGCCAAGATCCAGATGGCGATACGCATCGAGCACCGCCAGCAGGTGCGAGTGAATCGTCGTCTGTCCGTTCACGCGGCCGAGAAATCCGAAGGCGAACCCGACTAGCTTGTTCTTGTCGTTATCGTTATCAAAGGCCCCTACGAAGATATTGCCCGCCGCCTTGCAGGCAATGGCCAGCGTCAGGGGCAAAGTGTCCTCGTCCGCCATCCCCCAGACTTCTTTCTCCACGGCTATCAACTGGCTGAGGTCGTCGATGCTCTTGAGGTCGCGAATTCCAATCTGTTGCGCGCCACCGCGGGTCGTCATGGCGGGTCCTGCGCGCGCTTCGAGTTCTGTTTTCCGGCCAAGGCAATCTCCGCGCAGAAGTTCGGCGCTGAAGAGAACCCATCGTGTACAGCACCGGTTGCATCTTTGTCAACATGAATCAAAGGGGCGAGGGTCCAAAATTCATCAACGACTAAGGACACGAAAAAACACGGGGTCTAGTCGCTTAAGGTTTCCTTCGTGTTCCTTAGTCGTTATCGCTTTCCCGCGCTGGCCGTCTCAGCCCGCGCCGCCCGTTCCAAACATCTCACTCTACGTGCTACCCTCGAAGCCGGAGACGAACACTGCCGTGAAACCGATTACCAAGCTTCTGCTCTTGACCGTCCTGATCGTGCTGGGAAACTCCCTGCTTCTGGCCGCCGATCGCGGCACGCTCGTCCGCGAGGCTGTCATCTACCTGTCTCCCGACACAACTTCGAACAAGCTCGCCCAGGTCGAACGCGGACGGGAACTCATTCTCCTCGACAAAAGCCGCAACTGGCTGCACGTCGAAGCTCTGCTGGGCTTAGCGCAAACTCCCGATCCCGCCTTCGTCTTGGACGACGAGGACCAGGGCAAAACCATCAGCGGCTGGGTTCTCGATGCCGGCGTCGTCTGGCCGTCCACTCCCAACGGCGACCGCATCCTGTTCGGCGCCGCCGTCGACTCCGAAGACGAGGCCAGCCGCCGCCACGGACGCCGCGGCGCGGCGCAGGATGCCTTGCGCCTCTATCATCGCGTCTACGATTTGTTCCCCAGCGCGCCCCTTGCCGCCGAAGCCCTCTACCGTGCCGCCGACATTCGATGGCAGATCGACAAATCAGATATGCAGTCCCGGCCCTCCGCGCGTGAGAAGGAATCCTACCTTCGCGAAGGCATCGATGATCGGTCCATGAAGCAGGTGATGAAAAAGTTTCCTGACACGAAGTGGGCCCAACTCGCCGCGTTCCACCTGCTCGACAACAAACTCTGCGGAGACTGGCAGGGCTCTTCCAAGTGCCCCGACAAGGAAGCCGACATCTACGAAAAGTATGTCAAGGAACACCCCGAATCTCCCGCCGCTCCCGAGGCGCTGTACTACGCCGCTTCTCGCCGAGCCGCCCTGATCGAGATTTATAGAACTGAAGAACAGCCGAAGAAGTCCGGCCAATCCAAGGACCTGGCCATCTCGCTGGCCCAGCAGTTAGTCTCCAAGTATCCGCAAGGCGACTGGTCGTCCCGCGCGCAAACGCTGCTGTTCCTGGTGCAGCAAGGAGTGCCGACGTACGGCAACGCGATACAGTAAGGGTATCGATACGCGGTCGCTTTCGCCCTCTTATTGGAACGGAAACCGCATAATCGCAAGGCGAGACGTTTCGAAGCGCCGCGAGAGATCGTTCTGGTCAAAATTTCCCCTGCGCGGGGGAGGGGCCGTTCTCCGTGCAAACTAAATAGCACAATTCATGAACTGACGCTGCTTCGCTTTCAAGCAGCGTCCGGTTCAGGTACTACTTATTAGGAATTACTTCTTAGAGTATCTGCTTACAAGACTCCAAGTGGCCTAGCCGCAGGAGTTAGGCTCTCAGGTTAAGCCACTTGGGATTGCCCTGCTATTTACTTTCCGCTTGCAGCTTAATCCGGGAACGGTCATCCGCCATAATGTATGGCACGCCAGCTTGTACCGTGACCTTGCCGGTCACGCATACGCTCTTGCCCTTGTAGGCGGCAATTGCCTCTTCTGGCCCTGTAGTCCCGAAGGTCACGAAGTAGAACACCGGATTCGGTTCAGGCTGATCGAGATCGAAGGTTACCGGTTTTCCGCGGCCTGCGAGTCCATACCTGGAAACTTTCGTGTCTACAACCTTTCCGCATACGGTTACCGTGTCGCCAGCGCGGCTCTTTGCCTCAGTAGGGGTTATGCGCGGTGGCGGTGGCGCGCTCTGAGCAAAGGCGAGAGCCGACACGACCGTCATAAACATCATCACGATAAGGGTTCTGATAATTGTCATATTTTAGTTCCGCGATTCGGTTTGAGAAAGCCAGCCGGATTTAGGCAATCGGCACTTGCATCGCCAATCATCCCGACCAACTCTAATCTTGATCCGGCAACGCGTCAATCCTCCTTTTAGTTAGCATGAACCTGCTTTTAGTTAGCATGACCGTGGGGGAGGTGGGAGGGCCACCAACGTTTCACTTCTTCTCCGCATCCTTAGACGCCGGCAATGCAGCGCCCTGTTTTTTTGCGGCAATCATTCCCGATAGTTCTTGCAACACCGTTCCCCGCAGTTTTTCGTATCCAATTGAACCACTCATGAAATGACCATTGATGAAGAAGCTGGGTGTGCCCTCCAATCCGAGGCGCCTGGCTTCCTGGGCATCCTTCTTCACGACGGCAAGTTGTTCTCCGCTTTCGAGGCATTGATCGAAACGGGCGGTATCGAGTTTCAGTGTGCGAGCCTGCAGTTTCAGATCGGAGACTTGAATTCTCTTGGTTTGGAACAAGGCATCATGAAACTCCCAGAACTTGCCTTGTACGCCAGCGCAGCGCGCGGCCTCGGCGGCTCTGGCAGCAAGCGGGTGACTGGGCAGGGGAAAGTCCTTGTAAACCAGTGACACCTGCTCGCCAAATTGTTCCCGCAGCCGTCTCAGATCGTCGTTCACTTTTTGGCAGTAAGGGCACTCATAGTCCGCGAATTCGATGATCTGGACCGGAGCGTTCTCAGAACCAAGCCTCTCAGCATTCGCAACCTCGACGTGAGCACTGGGCTGGCTCAGCTCAACGACCACGCCATACTGCGCCCGCAGTTCGGCGAGGTACGCGTCCCGCGCTTTTTTCGTGCGCAGCTGGTGTACCGTATCGATGATGTGGATTCGCGCCGACTCGTAAGTTTCGTCGGTTTGTACGCCCTCGTAGTAGAAGCGAAGCTGATCCTCCGTCGGTTCTGGGACGTTGATGGCAACATGACGCTTGTACAATTCGTCAAGCGTCACGCCTTCCTTCTTCGCCTGCATCTCCAATAGCTGATCTTCAATGTATAGCTCGAGGGCATCGCGCTCGGCAAGGTAGTATTTGTATTTGGCCTGGAGCAGTTTGCCCGCTTCTTTTTCCGCCAGCTCGTCTGCGGTCACCTTGCGACCGCCAATCTCGGCTACTACGCTGGAGTCATTCTGGCCCAATGCTGGAATGGAAAAAGCGCTCATAGCGATTCCCAGTCCAAGCGCAATCAGAGTGTGCTTGGTTAACATCGTGGATTTCCTCTCTTCTTTTTTGGGGGGAGTCAGAATGAAATAAGTTTAAAGGACCGGACGCCAAGTTGTAAACCTGGCGTCCGGGATGTTTGCATTTGGCCCGGCCGAAGTCCCCAAGAAGCAACTTTAGTCAGGCTTTACAGCCCTTCAAGCCGGAAGACTAGAAGTCGTAGTCTTCTAGCGTGCAGGGGCAGAGTCCGTAGCCGCTGCCAATCGTTAGCCCATAGGAACACAGGGCACCGAGGTTGCCGAGTTCAGTCGCCGACGGTTCGAATCGGCCAACGCGGTTTCGGTAAACGAACCACGGTCCCTCGCTGGCATCAATTCCCGCCCTTTGTTGTTGGCTGAACGTTCGTCGTTGCCTGCATGTGCGTCATCCCATCGCGCGGATAATGTCGTCATTGTGGGGGCTGCCCGCGTAACTGTCGACTAAAGTCTCTCATCATTTGCTCGCGAACTTCTGGAGGTATCGGCTCCGCCGGAGCCCCCATAACTAGCGGCGGCGGGGCCACAACCGATGCGGACGAGGCATTTGCTGGAGGTGTAAACAGCACAGATGTGGTTGGAGGTTTAAAAAGCACAGGAGAGCTGGGTGTTGTCGGCTTCGCAGACGCGCTGACTGTCTGATCGATTGCAGGCGTGTCCGTTCGATGGAGGAACAGCAAGACCTGCGTCGGATCGTGCGGCGGTTGCGGAGAACTCACGATGACGAAATCGAAAGGAGATCCGTTGAGCAGCGACGCCAGCACATCTTCTGCTCTTCCCGGCCCCGCGTGCTCAATAATGCGGTCAAGGCCACTTCCGGACGGAACATCGATCTCGGCCCCAGTTTTCTCCGCAACCAATTTCAGCACCTCGGCCAGAGTTAAGGTTTCCGCATCAATCGTGAGTTGGCCACCCTGATAGGTGACCACGGGCGATCGTGCAGTGCCGACGACCGTACCAACGCGGGCCGCAGCACCCTCATCCGACAGCTGCGGTAATACGGCGCTGCGGGCGACGTTCTGTCTTCCCACCGCTGGGCCTGCGGCAACCGCACCCGGCAGCGGCGGCAGTTCGGAGCTGCGGGCGACGTTCTGTCTTCCCACCGCTGGGGCGGCGGCAACCGCATACGGCAGCGACGGCAGTTCGATGCGGGCGATGGTCTGTTGTCCCACCGCTGGGGCTGCGGCAACCGCATGCGGCAGCGGCGGCAGTTCGGCACTGCGGGCGACGTTCTGTTGTCCCACCGCTGGGGCTGCGGCAACCGCATGCGGCAGCGGCGGC
>JBEKFN010000098.1:0-11690 GCA_050013295.1 Terriglobales bacterium | reverse complement strand
GAACGAAGACTTTCGTCGCCTTCAACAAACTCGGCGCGCTCGGGACGCGGCGAACTGTCGAACACGAGGTTGAACCGCGCCGAAGCCGGCTTGCTAGTAATCGCGCCGAGCTTTACCGTGCGTGCCTGCACCAACTCGGCTGGCGCCAGGGCGATATCTTTCTCCGCTGCCGCAGGATCGCCCGCCAGCTTCGCCAAGCGCGCCCGCGAATCCTGCACTTCATTAGGGCTTCCGCCCGCTGCCACGGCCAGCGCATATGTATGACGCGCCTTCTCGGTCTGGCCTTGCTTTTCGAGCACCTGCCCCAGCCGGTTGGCGACCGTTCCCGACTGGCTCAAAAGCCACGCCGAAGTTAGAAACTGCATGGCTGCCAGATTTTCGCCGCGCTGAAATTTCGCCCATCCCATCCGCGCCCATGCCAGCGCTACCAGCCGCATCGACGAGAATGCCGACGGCCCCAGCCGGTCTAACTCGCCCGAGTCGAACTGTCCTCCAATGTCGTACAGAACCTGCTGCGCGGCGTTCTCGGTTTCGGTCGGATCAATGCCGGGCTTCAACGCCGAGGCGTAAATATCCTGACCCGAATCCGTGCCCGCGCTGCCCGTCAGTCCCTTCATCAACTCTTGCGCCTGCGCGTTTTCTCCCAATCGTCCATACACCTGGGCCAGCGCCATCTTCGTTTCCGGGTCATCCGGAGGAAGTGCGGTGGCCGCTTCCAGTTCCGTGCGCGCGTCGGCATCTCGTCCGAGCTGTGCCAGCAACAAGCCGAGATTCTTGTGCGCTGCTTTCTCGTACGGAGCCGTCTCCAGCTGTTTGCGATAAGCCGCGATCGCCTCGTCGGTTTTCCCCGTTTCTTGCAGCTCCATCGCCAGGTCGCCATTTGCGTGCTTATGATTCGGATCGAGCTCGATCTGCTTGCGGAACGCCGCGATCGCCTCCGCATGATGGTTGGCTCTGGCGTAGGCCAGTCCCAGGTCATACCAGCCGTCTTTGATAACCGAATTCGCCACACTAGAATTCGCCATACCAGAATTCGCCATACCAGAATTCGCGAGACCAGAATTCGCCGGGCTCGCATCCCCGTCCAGCGCGCGCTTCAGCAGGTCGATCGCCGTGCGATAATCCTTGCTCTGCAGCGCTTTCACTCCCGCTTTATGCAGCTCGGCGGGAGTTCCTTCCATTTTCGAAGCCGCCGTCTTCTCCCCTTGCCCCGACGGCGTCAGGATCGTGCACGACAACAACTGGTCTTGGTCGCTGTGCGCTGCGTTGCGAAACGATTCGTAGTCCGCGCGCCGCGCCGGCGCTAGCTCATTCACTTTCACGACAAGTTTGCGTTCGCCTTCCAGAATTCCCTTGCTCAGCGAATAGGTCGATGAATAGTCGCCATAATCTCGCGTCATTTTCACCGCGGTCGGCGTGTGTACCGTGTAGTTGGAGGGAAACTGCAAGCGGACCCGGTAGTCCATTTCACCCGCGGGACCGATGTTCATCGGCTCTTTGCTTTTTTCCGACGCTCGAATCGCAGGCATCCCCAACGGCGGGATCGGGCGAAAATCCACACTCGCCGACGGCACCACAAAATACCGGTCCTGGTGCAGATGATATTTCAGATGAAAGGGCTTGCTCGTGTCCTCGATGGGACCGAGTTGAACGTCATCGACATCACCCGGCAAGCCCCAGCTCGCGGAGAGGGCTTTAGCAAAGTCCTTCCACTGCGCCTGCGGAAATCGCCGGAAGCTTGAACGCATCGGCCAATCGCGATCTCCCTGGGCGGTGAACTCGAGGGTCGCATCGAGCGCGCCAAACTCGCTGAACTTGCCGTCGAGCGTGAAGCGCATGAAGGTCTTGACCGGCGAATCGGACGGCGTCCGCTGCAAGCCGCCCTCGCTATCCTCCGACGCCACCACCGCTTCTTTGTTTCGCAACTGGTAAAGAATTAGCCCAAAGGGCGTCACTTCAGGAGTGGTATCGAGCCAGGTCAGCCCGGTTCCCGTCCCCAGTCGAGCCGCCGTGATCACGTGATCGAACTGCGCCGGGGAGGGAACGTCGGCATCCAGTTTCCGCGCGCTGCCGATCAGCACCGGATAACTCTGAATTCCTTCCGCCCGTAGCAGCGCGGAGAACAACGTATGTTTGTCCTTGCAGTCTCCGTAGTCACTCCGCAGCACGTCCGAGGCCGAGTGCGGCTGATATCGGCCGACTCCGAGCGAGATGCTCACGTAACGCACATTCCGCGCCACGAAATCGTAGAGCCGTCGCGCTTTTTCGGTGGGCGTGTCCGCTCCCTTGGTGAGCTCGTCGGCTTTTCTTCGCACGCTTTCGTCAACCGTCATGCGCTCGCCTTGCAGCTTGGCATACCAGTGCGCGACCTGCTTCCAGTCGGTGAAAGTCGTCAGCTGCACGTCGGGACCGGCTTCCTCGTCCGCCTCATCTTTTTCCTTGTCGCGTTCCGGCCGGATGTCCTTCACCACCCAGGTGTAAATGCGGCGGTCTCCGGTCTCTTGAATCTCCGGCTTTCGCGCCGGCGTTTTGAGCTTCACCTCCCGCGCCTTAGGGACGTCAATTTCCAGCCGATCTTCGTTGACCACCATGCCCTTCGGAAATGTGTGTTCGTACCAGAAGTTTCCTGCCGCCAGCGGCGTGAGAACCCGCGTCACGGCGCGGTATTCCAGCGTGTCGCCGGGCTGCAGCGCAGCCACGGAAATATGCCGCTGCCGGTAGTCGCTGTACATCGGAGCTTCTTTCAGCACATCGGGAGCGAAATCCTGCGCCGTCGATTCCGGCGTCACCACCACCTGCCCATCCGGCTTGCGCACGCGGACATACTCGACCTCCAGCTTCTCGGTCGCCGACGAGTATCCGAAAACCAGTTGGCCGAATTCCTCCACGCCCGCCTGGCTTTGAATCCGAACCACTGTCTCGGTCTCGCTCACTTCTGTTCCGTCGTTTTCAAAGTGGACACGATTTAAGATTCGTTCGAAGACCGCGGCCTCTTCGGAGTTAGCGTTATTCGTTTTCGGGTTGGGAGCCGAAGCCTGCGCCAGAGCGTCCGCGCTCATCAAGCAGACAAGCGAGCAGACGAGCGAGCAGACGAGTAAGAGGCCAATTGGAGCTTGCGACACACGACAGGGCATATTGCAGTTCTTTTACGCCGTGCCCAGCGTAAAATCAAACGAACTAGGATGGGTTTCCATCAGAATCATTGACTGGATGGCGGTAGAATCGACAGCAAATTGCTCTGACCTCCACATTTGACAGGTAAAACTATGAATCAGTCTTCAATATTTCTTGAAGGGGAAGGCGACAACTATTTTCTGAGAAACAAGGCGGCCCTTGAAGTCAGGAGCGGCGCGAGTGAAATCACATGGCTTGGCCAAGCCTTATCTCCATTCAAAGACAAAATAAACGCGGTCTTGGAAATCGGCTGCAGCAACGGCGCCAAGCTTGAACAGATTTGCGGCTTGCTTGACGCGAAAGGTCAAGGTATCGACCCCTCAAAGCAAGCTGTCGATGAGGGAAATCGCAGGCTTTCACGGATCGGAACACAGCTTCACGTTGGTACGGCCTCGCGTTTGCCTTTTGAAGCACTGTCTTTCGACTTTGTATATTTTGGATTTTGCCTTTATCTTCTCGACCGTCAGGACTTATTCGCTGCAACGGCAGAGGCTGACAGAGTTCTGAAGTTTGGCGGATTCCTCGCGATTACCGATTTCGACCCCATACACAGGCATAAACGTCCCTATCATCACAAAGACGGAGTGTTCTCGTTCAAGCAGGATTACTCAAAGGTTTTTACCGAAAGCGGCCTTTACTATCTTGTTTCAAAAAATAGCTTTTCACATCGGCAATCGTTTTTTGACGCTGATGGCAATGAAAGAGTGTCCACCACCCTGCTATTTAAAGAGATTGATGCTTATTGATTGCACACCGAAGGTGAGTGATGTCGAAGGAAAGAGGATTCAGTAAGACGGCCCAAGTCATCCGGCTCATTGCGATCCTGATTTGTTTCCGCAGCCTGCTTGCCGCGCAGGCTCCCCCACTCGCCGTTGTGGACGAAGCTCCGCCATCGCTTGTCGCAGGCGTGGAATTCCACGTTCTTCTTCATGCCCGCGGCGGCGTTCCGCCCTACGTCTGGAGCGTGGCCAGCGGAACTCTTCCCGAAGGAATCACGCTCAGCCCGGAAGGCCTGCTGGCTGGACGCCCCGCCAAGCCCGGGGCTTTCACGCTCACCTTAAGAGTCGAGGATTCCGGCCATCCCGCGCACACCATCAACAAAGAGTTCCGGGGCGTGGTCACCGCTTCTCTGTTGATCGAATGGCTTCAACCTCCAAAGGTCCGCGACGACCGGATCGACGGCATCGTCCAGGTCTCCAATGGTTCCAGCGAAGCCTTCGATCTGACCATTATCATCGTGGCCGTCGCCGAAAATGGGCGGGCGACGGCAATCGGCTACCAGCATTTTCCGCTAAAAGCGGGCACTACCGACTTTCAAATTCCCTTTGGCAACGCGCTCCCCTATGGCGCCTATGTGATCCATGCCGATGCCATTGCCGAAATCCCCGCCCGGAACGCCATCCTTCGCCGGCGACTCCAGAGCCCTCAACCTTTGCAGGTCGTGCAGGGTCCGTAGCGGCTCTTGCCAGCCAGGTAAGCAGATCAATTGCCCTCTGTGTTGGCGTGTTGCCGCGGAAGTAGCGCCGGCATCCTTGCCGGCTGTCCGAGGGCGTCCTCGCCCTCGGCTCGGCGGGCATGATGCCCGCCGGACAGCCGCCGGGACGGCGGCGCTACCGTCGCCGCGCGCGGAATTAGGACACTACCGTTGTCCCCCGTTTCTTGCTTTTTGGGGGCGGTTCCGCTAGATTTCAAGTTCCTTTGATTTATTCCTAGTTCCCTTTGATTTGACGAGCGGCCATTGATCTGACGAGCGGGCTGGCCGTAAACTTGCCTTCAGGAGTGATGGGTATGAAGCGGAGCTATATCGGGCTCGCCTTGGGCGCGCTGGTGGCGGTGGGAGCGGCTTTGAGCCTGCCGAGTTGCGGGCACGACCAGAAGCTGGTGGGCCTTGAGGTTCAACCCGGGGCATTTACTTTTCTAAATCCGTATCCGACGACACTGACCGAACAGTACACCGCGATCGGCACCTACATCCATCCACCCTCGACGATGGATATCACCAATCAAGCGACGTGGAAGATTGATGACGGGGCGGTTACGATGACGACTCCCGGCTTGTTCACTCCGGCGCCGGGCTTCTGCGGCGGAGGAAATATTTCGGCAACTGTTCCTGCGGGTACAGGCGGTGCGTCGAACGTTATCATTGCGTTTGCGACCGTGACCGTGGACAATCCTGAGGTTGCGACTTGCCCGGGCGGCAACACGGAAGGGACGTTAAGCGTCCAGATCGCACCCAGCGTGACCCCCCCGGCGGGAACGGTGACCAGCCTGACGTACGGAATCAATTGCCCGTCGGTTACATGCATCGCCGTGGTCCCGGTGGGGGCTTCGGTCGCACTCACGGCTACGCCCGCTTCGGGCTACTCTTTTCTAAATTGGACGGGCTGCACCACTACTAGTGGAAACGTATGCACCGTCACCATCCCAGTCGGCGGAGTCGGGCTGGTAGCGACGTTCCAAATAAGCTGAGCGCGCGAACAAATCTGCCACTACTCATCCGTCATCAGCTTGCCTAGCGTGGGCTTGTGTCTCTCCGGCTTCGTCTTCTTCGCCGGCACGAGGCGCGAGGGTTTGGGGCTGCCGACGCGTTCGCGGGCCATTTCGCGGACGACCTTGGCGGCGGAAAAGATTTTTTTCTTACGCTTGCGCGGCATGGTCGGGATGCCCGCATCTTCGCACATCCAACCCGCAAAAGTGCAATAATCTGAGGTTGGCGCGGCACTTCAGCCTTTCGCAAGAGCGAAGGGCCGGGGGACTCGCCGCGTTGGCCGAGGCCCTAATATTTATGGATGAGCGCGAATTTTTTGACGAACGATCCGATAAGAAGCCGGCAAACTTAAGCTGTCCGCACTGCCATCAGTCGGCGGAGTATGAAATCCAGTGGCTGGTGCGCATGAAGAAGAAGACCCTGCCGCCGCGGGCGGACGAGCGCGACCGCGCCAAGTTCGCCAAGGCGCAGTCCTACATGCTGCGGCGCGACGACATGCTGATGTGCAAGAACATGCGCTGCCGCAAGCGCTTTGAGATTACGGGCGTGCAGAGCGTCGCGTTTCTGCAGGATGGCCTGCCGGCGGCTGGCCCTTGATCTCCGGTCCTCTGACCTCGCGCTAACATCCCGCGAGGCGCAAACAGAAATGTCCGCGCTTTATTCAAGCGTCGTTTCCAGTCATTAATTGTCCCATCACATTCGTTGGCCATCCATTCGTTTATACTAGCCAGTTTGATCTGCAACAGTTGACGCTGTGAAGGATGGAGTCGATCCGTGAAGATTCTGGTTTGCTTGAAGCAGGTGCCGCAGAAAGACGCTCCGCTGAAGCTGAACGATGCGGGGACGTGGATCCGCGAAGATGTTTCCTACGAAGTGAATGAGCCGGACGCATTCGCGCTCGAAGAGGCGTTGCGCCAGAAGGAAAAGCACAGCGGCGAGGTGGTGGTGGTCACGGCAGGCCCGGCGCGGGCGATGCAGGTGTTGCGCGAGGCGCTGGCGAAAGGCGCGGACCGGGCGATCCATCTTGAAGACGCTGCCTTTGTCGGGCTCGATGCCTACAACACGGCGCGAGCGATCGCGGCGGCCATCAAGGATGAGAAATTTGACCTGATCTTTACCGGCCTGCAATCGGACGATTGCGGATATGCGCAAACGGGCGTGATTCTGGCGCAGATTCTGGGATTGCCGCACGCGACCATCATCATGCACATTGAAAAAAATGACGGCGGCATCCGCGTCAAGCGGGAACTGGAAGCAGGGTTCTTTCAGCTCGTCGATATGCCTTTGCCGGCGGTACTGACGATCCAGTCGGGGATTAACAAGCTGCGCTATGCGACGCTGATCGGGATCAAGCAAGCGAAGACGAAGCCGATGCGCAAAGTAACGCTCGGGGAAGTGCAGTCGGCAATGGGCGCGAATTTGCAGAAGATCGAGAAGCTGTACGCACCGCAGAAGTCGAAGAATACAGAGTTCCTAGAAGGGCCGCCGGCGGAAGTGGCGAAGAAGCTGGTGGAAAAGCTGAAGAATGAACTGCGAGTAATTTGAGGACCCCAGTTGTCAGTTGCCAGTTGCCAGTTAAAGAACTGGGGCCGTTACTGGGAACTGAGAACTGAGAACTGACTTTAGAACTGAGAACTGACTTTATGGACACTATTCTTGTAGTCGTTGAACAGCGGGAAGGAAAGCTGAACCGCGTCTCATGGGAGACGATTGCGGCTGGGCAGGCGATTGCCGCTCAGACTGGATGGACGCTGGAGGCCGCGGTGGTGGGCTCGGGCGTAGCTGCGATCGCGGGCGAGGTAGCGGAGAAGAAGGTCGGCAAAGTGTATGACGTCGAGTCGGCGAGACTCGAGCCCTACACTCCCGACGCGTTTGCGCATGCATTGCAGGCTTTTTTGGAGAAGCATCCGGCGAAGCTGGTGTTGATGCCGCATACCTACCAGGTGCGGGATTTTGTGCCGAAGCTGGCGACGGTCTTGAAAACGACGGCGATCAGCGACGCGATCGGGGCCAGGTATGAAGGCGGAAAATTGCTGTTCACGCGACAAATGTTTCAGGGAAAGTTTGTGGCCGACGTGAGTTTTGCGGGCTCGGGGCTTTACTTCGCGACCTTTCAGAATGGTTCGTTCCGCGCCGATAAAGTCGAAGCGGGCGCAGCGCCGGCGCCGGTTGAGACGGTAAATGTCGAGGTTCCGGATGGCATCGTGCGCAACCAGCCGCGGGAAGTTTTCCGGGAAGCCAAGCAGGCCGTCGATCTGACGCAGGCTGAGATTATTGTGTCGGTGGGCCGCGGGATCAAGGAGCAGAAAAACATCTACCTGGCGAAGCAATTGGCGGATGCGCTCGGCGGTGAGCTCGCGGCGTCGCGTCCGATCTGCGACAACGGATGGTTGCCCATGGATCGGCAAGTCGGATCGTCGGGACAGACGGTCGCCCCAAAGCTGTATCTGGCGCTCGGAATTTCGGGGGCGATTCAGCATATTGTCGGCATGAAGGGTTCCCGGAGCATCGTGGCCATCAACAAGGATTCCGAGGCGCCGATTTTTGAGATTGCGGATGTTGCCGTCGTGGGAAACTTGTTCGACATCGTGCCCGCGCTGATCGAGGAAGTGAAGAAGGCGAAGGGGTAGCGCGAGGTCAGAGGTTAGAGGTCAGAAGTCAGAGGTTAAAGGTCAGATTGCTGAGGCTAACTTCTGCAATCTGACCTCTAACCTCTGACCTTTAGAACAGTGGGACAAACGCTGGCTCGTGGTCGAGCCGAGACAGCCCAGCCGAACGAAAGGCAGCAACCGCCTGCTCGAGTTCACTCGGGCTAATGCAGCGGTTGATCTCGGAGTATTGCTTCCCGGTGACGCGGCAGGCGGGATGGTATTGCGCCATCAGATTGACATAGGTTTCGGGACCGAGTTCGCGGCTGATCCAGTTCATGATTTCTGGCGTTCCGGCCACACTGCCGGGCATTATAAGGTGGCGGAGCAGAACGCCGCGCAACGCCACGCCTTGCTCATCGGTGACGAGCGGGCCGACCTGCCTGTGCATCTCCTTGATGGCGCGACGTGCCGCTTCGGGATAATTCGGAGCCTTCATATAGCGGCGGGCACTCTCGGGATCCCAGAACTTGAAATCAGGCATGTAGATGTCCACTATGCCGTCCATGAGAGCAAGGGAATCCAGCGAGTCGTAGGCGCTGGTGTTGTAGACCAGCGGCAAACGCAGGCCGCGCTCCACTGCACGCAGGAGCGCTTCCAGAATCTGCGGCACCACATGTTCCGGAGTCACCAGGTTGATGTTGTGGCAGCCCTGTTCCTGCAAGCGCAACATCATCCCAGCCAATCCTTCCGGTTCGGCGAGGCGGCCTTCGCCCAGCCAGCTGGTTTCGTAGTTCTGACAGAAAACGCAGCGCAGGTTGCACCAGCTGAAGAAGATGGTTCCAGAACCACGGTTGCCGCGCAGGCAGCGTTCTTCACCGGAGTGGGCAAAAGAGCTGCTGACGATCGCGTAACGTCCGGTGTCGCAGACCTGAGTCCTGTTCTCGATGCGGTCGACGTGGCAGTTGCGTGGGCAGAGGACGCAGTCGGCCAGCTTCTCCAAGCCGAGCTTGACGCGACGCGCTAATTCCCCGGATTGCCACAGCTCTAGATATGCGGGCTGGAAGTTTGTTCGGTTGACGGTAGTGAGATGCTCCGGCATTTGTCTTCTCGTGGCGCTGGTGGCTGCTACGCAGTCCGTTTACGTTCGCCCCGAGCGCGCTCCACGTAGCGACCGTCCCTCACGTCCACTCGCACGATTTCCCCAGGAGCGATGAACAAAGGCACCCGAATGCGAAGGCCATTATCAAGGGTTGCATCTTTCCAGGCACTATCCTGTTGTGAGTGCGACGGTGGCGCGGTGTTGGCCACTGCGGCGTCGACTATGTCCGGAAATACGACACTAAGGGCCCGGCCTTCAAAAAACTCCACCGGCAGTTCCATTCCAGACTGGAGGAATGCGTAGGCCGGTCCCAGGATGGCGCGTGGGACTGCAATCTGCTCAAAGGTATTGGGATCCATGAAAGTACAGGTTTCCGAGTCGTCAAACAGAAACTCCATCATGCGCCGCTCAACTTCCAAGTCTTCCAGCCGCTCCTGGAGCCGAAAGTGCGGTTCCCACATCCGGCGACTTGTGACATTGCACAGTTTCGTCTTCACCACTCCGCCCAACTTGGCAGACCCAGCTTTCGATTCCGCCTCGAGAACTTTGTAGATTTCCCCCTCGATGCCGAGGAACATTCCCGGTTTCAATTCGGATGCAATCACCATGGAGCACCCCCGGTGTAGCCATCGTCCATCTACATTGATAGACCATCGTACCTTCCCTCCGCAGTGACGGAGGTCACGATGATCGCCAAAGGGGTGATTGGCCGGCCTTGCGCTATTGGGGTGAGAGCGCGCGCGCTAGGTCCTGCACATCGAAAATCGGCGGCTGGCATGCGAACCCAGAGCACACCACCGCGAATGATCGTCCGCCAGACGACTGTTCGTCAAACGACCGTCCGTCAGCCGACCGTCCCTCGCCCAGTTGGGGAAGATTCGGGATCGTCTCCGCCAAGGCCGGTGGCAGGTTCTGCGCGACAACCTTGTCAGCGTCCAAACGCAGCACCGCCGTGATCAAGCCGAGCGGCCGCACCGCAGCCCTATACAGCTCCATGGCCGCCGCATCCTTCCCGACGACCACAACTTGCGTGTGCGGCTGGATGAAGCGGACCACCGCCAGCCCGTAAGTCGCCGCAAAAATGCCGTGCTGACCCGCGACCCCGACATAGACCTCCAGCGTCTGCCCGGCCTTGTCGCGATACGACAAATCGTTGGCGTAACCATGCAGACGCAGCAGCGCGATCGCCGCCGCCGAATTTCCCGCCGGAGTCGGCGAATCCTGAAACGGCTTCCGCCGCGTCCCCAAAATTCCGAGAGCGGTTTGCTCGCTCGACGCTCCGCCCGTCGCCTCCCTACCGCGCGTATCAAAGAATCCGCCCGCCATCGGATCGAAGAACCCCGCCACCATCGCATCCGCAATCGACCGCGCGAAGCGGAAATAGCTCAGGTCCGCCGTCGCCTCGTAAGCGTCGAGACACGCAATCACCGCGAAAGCATAGTCATCAAGCACGCCGGGTACAGGAACAGGAACAGCGCCAGCGACGTCGCGCGGCTCCGCCTGAGCCTCCGAGAAAACCTCCGAGTACGCAATCACATGCTTCATTCCGCGCTCCGCATTCCATCCCTCGGAAAGCAGACGATCCAGCGAGCGCAAAGCAAAGTGGCGCACCTCCGCCAGATCCAGCACCTTGGCCGCTTCCAGATAAGCCGAAACGCACATCGCGTTCCAGCCCGCGTAAACCGTCTTGTCCACATACGGTGCAGGACGCACCCGGCGCGCCGCATACATCTTCTTCTGAGCCGCCGCCAGCAGCGTGCGCGCTCGCTCTTCCTCAATATTGAGCCGCCGCGCGATCTCCTCGAGCGAGCTTAGAGCTGAAGAGGAAACATGCAGCACATTCTTCGCCCGATTGTGATGCATGTCCCCGACTTCCTGGATGTCGTAGTACAGCGCCGCCACCGCAGCCTCATCCTCCGTGAGCGCCGCTTTCGTTTCCGCCAAAGTCCAGGTGAAATAATCGCCATCATCGTCCATCGAGTAGTCGGCGTCCTGCGAAGCGTAAAAGCCGCCGTGCGCGCGGTCGCTGAGCCATTCATCCATCCAGCGAATGATGTCGCACGCCACCCCTGCGAAGAACTCATCCCCTGTCGCCTGGTAAGCGTGCACATAGTTTTTCAGCAACTCCGAGTTGTCGTAGCACATCTTCTCGAAGTGCGGCACGATCCAGCACTCATCCACCGAGTAGCGATGAAAGCCGCCCGCCAACTGGTCATAGACGCCGCCGCGCGCCATTTTCTCCAGCGTGGTAACGAAAATCGTGCGCAGTTCTTCATTGCTAACATCCGAATCGTTGGCGCCACGGTCCTTCGTCCGAACATACTGATCCATCACCAGA
>JBEKFN010000097.1:0-11722 GCA_050013295.1 Terriglobales bacterium | reverse complement strand
GGGAAATTCTGCGATGTTAACAAAGCAAAACCTTAAACGCAGAGGACACAGAGGTACAAGGAGGTACGCAGAGGAGAATCTAAGCTCTCTCCCCGAAGATCGCCGTCCCCACGCGCACACAAGTTGCGCCCTCTTCAATTGCTACCTCGAAATCGTGCGACATGCCCATGGAAAGAACTACGGTGCCGATTTTCGGCAGCGCACGCGCGGCGATGCTGTCTCGAAGCTGACGGAGTTGGCGGAAATAGAGGCGCGAGCCCTCCGGATCTTCTGCGTAAGGCGGGACGGTCATCAAGCCGTGAATTTTCAGATTTCCCCATCGCGGGGCGCCTTGCAGAATCTGCTCCAGTTCGTCGGAGTTTGGTGCGACTCCGCTTTTTGCCTGCTCGCCACCGACGTTGATCTCGATCAGGACGGATAATGTCTTGCCCGCGCTTTCCGCGCACGCATTCAGCTTCTCCGCCATTCGAATTGAGTCGATTGAATCCACCGCGTCGAACAACTCCGCCGCCTTCGCGACTTTATTTGTTTGCAGATGTCCGATCAGGTGCCATTCTATGTCACTCAAGTCACGCAAAGTATTTGCCTTTCCCGCGAACTCCTGCACTCTGTTTTCGCCGAAAACGCGCAGCCCGGCAGCGTATGCCTCGCGGATGCGTTCGGGCGGGAAAGTCTTGCTCACAGCCATCAGTGTGATTTCGCCCGAGTTGCGGCCCGCGCGGCGCGCCGCTGCCGCGATCCGCTCCCGCACCTGGGCAATATTTTCCGCAATCGACATAAAGCGAAAACTACGAAGAACACAAAGTATCACGGTGGAAAGGTCGCAGAGGCTTATTCAGAGCATGAAATGTAGATAGCGGCAACCCTGCCTTTTCGAAGATAGATCTTGCCTTGTATCAACTCATCCGATGGGCCGTCATAGACCAAGGCAGTCTCTCCGAACGGGGTTCCGCGGCGTTCCCGAGAATACGGGACCATCTCAAATAACCCATCGGCACCGGGTCTGGTTGAACTCGGCTGACCGTAAATCTTCACCACCTTCTCGTACGAATCTCCGATTCGGATGCCTTCTTTCGTCTCGAACGTCGGGAATGGCGCGTTCGGTGTGGCCAGTGGCACACGGATCATGCAGTTCGGCACGTCACTCACGAAGACAGTGACGATCTCACCGGGAAGATTATGCTCGACGCCGAAGTGAACGTATGCCTGCTGCTCTGGGACTGCATAGCAGCGAGACTCGCCGATTCTTGTCCCCGGCCCGTATTGTTCGATCAGCTTTTTTTCGGAAGGCAGAGGAGATTTCTCCAGGCAGAAACCAGCTAAGCAAAGAGGTCCCCTGTAGGGCCTTTGCTCAGGCTTGCTGTTCTGCGAGAGTGCACCAGCGGCGCACAGAAACGTAGCGAACAGCACTGAGTATTTCATCTCGCGACCTCGCGGGCGAAGCCGCGTCTGCATGGGCGGCCAGTCCTCACATGATCGCCGTTGGCGGGGCTGGATCCTCCGGCCTGCCGGCGTTTGTCAGAGGAACTCGGATCATGACAATCGCCAGCACGGCTAGCGCGCCCAGCGCTAGAAAAAATGGCGGGGTCCACTGGACGAGCGTTACGTCTCGGCCGGAGCCCACCAGGGCCGCGACGAGCAGGCCGCACAGCGCCTCGCCCGCGATCAGACCCGAGGCGGTCAGGACGCCTGCGTTTTCCACGCGCGCCTTCTGCGCATCGTTCAATCCACGGCGATCGCGCAATTTGTCGGTGAGCCAGCGAATCACGCCTCCGATAAAAATGGCAAAGGTTGTGCCCAACGGTAGATACATACCGACCGCGAAAAGCATCACGCTTTTCACCTCGATCATGATCATCGCCAATCCCAGCAGGATGCCAACGATCACGAGCGGCCACGCCATGTCGCCGCCCACGATTCCCTTGGAGAGCATGGCCATGAGTCCCGCCTGCGGGGCCGGGAGCGCGGGGCTGCCGAAGTGGTACGCCCGATCGAGGATCGCTATCGGGAAGAAAAGGACGAGGGATGCCACGACGATGCCGAAAAGATCTCCAATCTGCATCTTGGAGGGCGTTCCACCCAGGATGTATCCGACCTTCAGGTCCTGCAGCATCTCTCCGGCGACCGCCGACGAGACGCAGACTACGGCCGCAACTCCGAGCACGGCGGCGACTCCGCCCGTGCCGGAGACTCCCAGCGCGACCATCAGCAGGGCTGCGATCACCAGCGTGCAAAGCGTGAGTCCCGACACGGGATTGTTCGACGATCCGATCATCCCGACTAGGTTGCCGGAAACGGCAGCGAAGAAGAATCCCACAATAATCATTACGCAGGCCGCGACCAACGAGCCCACCAGTATCTTGGAAGCGGAGAGCGTACCCGCGCCGCCGATAAAGAAGTGATAGAGCAGGATCATGGCGACGAACACCACGGCGATGCCGGCGAAGACGGCTTTGGCTGGCAGGTCGCGCTCGGTGCGATTGGCGGCGGCGTGCGCAGCCGCCGACTTTTTCAAATCGGAAACGGCGCGGCTCATGCCGAGGGCCAATTGCTTGCGCATCTTGAAAAGCGTGTAAGACGCGCCCACGAGCATGCCGCCGACCGCGATCGGCCGCACAATCGAAAAATAGATAGCCTGCGCCAGCAGGGGCCATGCGATGGATTGTCCCTCCGGCATCGAGGCCTGGATATAGGGACCGATGGTGAAGGTTAGGAGTGGAACCAACAGGCCCCATGCCAGCACGCCGCCCGCGAAGTTCAAAGCGGCCAGTCTCGGGCCAATGATGTATCCCACGCCCAGATAGGCAGGGCTGATGTCGGGTGCCGTCATCAGCGTGGCGCCACCGGTGATGGTCGTGGCCACGTTGGGATTGGTGCTGGTGCGGAGCAGCAGTTTCTTTCCGAGAGCGCTGATCTTCACCGGGAAAGTGTTGCTGGGATTGAAAACATTGACCGCTCCCAGCAGATACATGAATGCTCCGAAGCCCATGTTGGCGAACAGAATCTTCGCGGCTTTCGCCCCCTGCTGTCCGGCCTTGTGAATCTCGGAGGCGGCCACGGACTCTGGAAACGGCAGATCTGGATCCTCCACCATCACCCGGCGGAGAAGGGTCACGAACAGGATCCCTAGCGTTCCTCCAATCAACATTAAGGCTACGGATTTCCAATACTGGTCTCTGTTGAGCCCCGGCCAAATCCCAGCCATCACGAAGGCAGGGATGGTGAATATGGCGCCTGCCGCTACCGATTCTCCGATCGAGCCCACGGTTCTCGCGATGTTTTCTTCCAGCAGCGAACCCTTCAGCAACCGCAGCAGCGCCATGCCGATTACGGCTGCCGGGTAGGTCGCGGCAATTGTCATCCCCGCCTTAAGGCCGAGGTATGCGTTCGCGGAGCCTAACAGTGCGGTCAAGAACAGCCCAATCAGTACGGCCCTGAAGGTAAACTCCTTCATTTGCATCGATTCCGGAACATAGGGGCGATGCTTGCGGGGAGCTTCCGTATTCGCCGCAAAAGTGCTCATTGGATCCTCGTGGCCAACAGGGATTTCATTGTCGATTTAGAGTAGCAGCGACGGCGCACCTTAGCACGCCGAAAAGCAGCCTTACAACTGCAGGGGTATCTTGGGGATATCGGTGAGCGAGGGTGCGTTTTTATCGGCAACGTTTGTCCGCAACTTTGCGTCTTGAACAGGGTTAGAATACTTGTATCCAGGAGTGTATTCCGTGACTCCCGTTGCCAGCCCCTCTGGGAGCCGGTTTTTCGAGGAATTCCACTGCCGGGGATGTGGGGGGCAAGAAGCGTATCGCTCCCGCCCTCGCGGCTTCTTTGAGAAATACGTGCTTCCGTTGTTGTTACTGCAAGCAGTCCGCTGTGAGCATTGCTATCATCGGAGCTACGTCTTGCGCACTATTCCGGCGACCGAACGCCCTCAGACCGAGCATAAGCAGTCCCAGAGTCAACCGCCGAGCGGTTGGAAGTCCGATGATAGTGGCTGAAGATGACGGTGGCTGAATTTGCCCCGTTTGGTGTTGTGAAACGGTACTCAGATTGTCTAACTAGCGATGCCTAAAGCTCTTCCTCCTAGCCTCGCTCAAAGGCGTGTTTTTCTTCCAGTTGTTGACGGGCTGCGGCCATCTCAGATTCGAAGCGGTCTTTCTGATCCATCAGGGCGGGAAGCGCGGTGGCGTAGCGCCGGGCCATGGTGAAGAGTCCCTGATGCGCGAGTCCGGCCGCGATTTCCGCGATGTGATCGGTGGAGGTATCGAGGTAGAGGGCCTCGGTCGCGTCGCCCAGCCACACATCTCCGCCGACCAGACGCGTCTGCCAATACACTTTGCGCTCGATCATGCGGGCGACTTCTTCGTCGGTGGACTTGCCGAAAACCCACTGTTTGAGTTTGAAGTTGTAGTGGCGGCTGGACAAGGGCAGCGGCACCAGCTTGCCGGATTTCACGAACTCCGTCTGTTTGTGGTCGACCTCCTTGCGCAGAGCGTTGATGAGGGGAGCTTCCGTGTCTTTCGGTTCGAGCGAAGGTAGCACTTCGCGCAGCGTGGCGGAAAGGTTCACGGCTACAAGCGCCCGCAGCCCTCCGGAATTTTCCAGCGTGATCACCGTGTGCAGGACGTCAAAGTCGGCGCCGGAGGTGGCATGGCGGAAAGGCCATTCGAGCTTAAAACTGAGCGGGAGGCCGGTGCGAGTCACATAGATGGTCTTCGATATGGGAGGCGGGGTCGTGGCGCTCATGCTTGATCCTTGCTTTGTCGATCCTTGCCAATGTTGTAAGCAGTTATTTTAACCTGCGTGATTCTGTAGAGACGGGGCTTGCCGCGTCTCTACGGGAAATCAGACGCGCCACAACTGCAGCAGGTTCCAGATGGCGGAGGCGCCCAACAATCCGCACAGGCCAGCCGTCACGAGCAGGCTTTGTTGAGTTTCCAGCAAATCGGAGAACACCCCGGCAACGAAGACGAAAAGGAACACAAGCATGGTCAAATGAAAGCCCTGTCCCGGAAAATTGGGAGAGCCCAAGGCCAGAATGAGGAACAGCACCGCGATCAAAAGCGGCGCGGTGTTGCCGAAATAGCGGGTGCGCTTCCATCCCAGGTGCGCGATCAGCGCCACGGGCATGGCAATCATTAGCGGCGGACTGCTGGCGAAGATCGTTTGCAATACGTTGCCGTAGGAGACGGAGATGTCAAACGCGGCAGGCTCGAAGTCTATCCAACGCGCGTGCAGCATTCCTTGCCCGAACAAAGCAGGCTCAAAAAAGTAAGCGGCAAATAGCAGCACCGCGGCGACTGCCATTGCGGTGGTCCAGATAGCAAGCACGGCGCGTGGCCGCACTGGCGCCACCCAGAACATGAGCGGCAAAATCACCAGCGCGAGCACCCCCAGCGAAAACTGGTTGCCCGCTCCGAGCGCCAGAGACAACCCCAGCAGCAGAATGCGTCGCCAGTTCCAGAGCACAACTTCGCGGGGAGCGTAGAGAGTGTGCGCCACGGCGATGGCGGTGAAGACGATTCCGAACGCTCCCCACACGCCGCCCATTTCCCCCACACTCTGCGCACCGGCGACGTTGACGATCATGGCCGGCGAAAAGCAGTAGAGCGCGAGGGCAATGTATCCGCCAGAGTTGCCGTAGAGACGGCGCACGACGTACCAGAGCGAGGCTCCGAGCATGACGCCGAAGAACAGGTACGGGGTCGCGGCCAGCAACGGCCTGAATGATTCCGGCAGCCACGAGTCGGGGCGCAACAGAAGCGGTGCAGCCGCGACGAGGTAATAGAGGGGCGAGCGGTCCTGATCGTAACCGTCGCGCACGCGGAGATGGCCGGACCGGCCCGCAGACGGCACACCGGTGGCGGCTTCGGAACGCAACGACTCGGGAGTTCCCGCGATGGCGCCGCTCTTCCACTGCTCGAGGCCTTGGTAGATGCGCAGAGCCTGGTCGGAACTCGGGAGCAGGCCATGCAACGTTTGCACGCGGACGAGCCAGACACACTGCAGAAGATAGACCAGCAGCAGCGCGGCCGCGGCAAATTGCGGGGCGCGGAACGCGTCGGATTGAAGAAATCGTCGCAACATTCGCGTAACAGAGGGAGACCGAGTGTTTTACCATGTTCCCGACACCGATGGATACCAAGCCGCTTCCACCCTCTGGCGAACCGCCGACGTCGCAGCCTGTCTCGGACTCTGCGCCGCTCGCCTCTCCCGCGCCCTCGGTGCTCGGACCATCGATACTCGGACAATCGATGCTCGGACCCTCGACGCTCGCAGAAGTTCACCGAGAATCGCCATTTCGCGAAGTTTTCGCCGGACCCGACGGCATGTATGCGGGAACCCGCTGGCTGATTTATCTGCTCATGGGCGGCGCCGTGCTGGTCATCGAAGGCGCGCTCATGCGCTTTGTCCATCCTGAGGCGGGTGCGCCAGTGTGGTGGGGCATGGTAACGCAAATCATCATGCTGCTGGCCGCGATCCTGCCAGGCTTTGTCATGGCCCGCATTGAGGACCGGCCATTCGGCGACTTTGGGCTGCCGGCGCGCGTGGCGTTTGGCCGCAATTTCTGGGCAGGAACGCTTTGGGGAATCGCAGCGCTCACGGTTCTGATGCTCGGGTTGCGAGCGGCTGGAGCCTTCACCTTCGGGTCGCTCAATCTGCACGGGGGACGCATCGTCAAGTTCGCGCTGTATTACGCGGTGTTTTTCCTGTTGACGGGATTCTTTGAAGAATTTTTGCTGCGCGGATATTCGCAGTGGGTGCTGACCAGGGGAATGAGTTTCTGGCCGGCGGCGGCACTGCTTTCGATTTCGTTCGGCGCCATCCATGGCGCCAATCCGGGTGAAGCGAAGACAGGCCTGGTGCGGCGGGAATGATTGGCTTCTTTTTATGTCTGACGCTGCGGCGGACGGGCGATTTGTGGTGGGCGGTCGGCTTTCACATGGCTTGGGATTGGGGCGAGAGCTATCTTTACTCCGTTCCCGACAGCGGGGCGGTTGTGACCGGGCACCTGCTCAACTCCAGTTTGCACGGTCCCGTTTGGCTGGCGGGCGGCTCGGTTGGGCCGGAGGGAAGCTACCTGGTTTTCGTCGTGATCGGCGCGCTTTGGGTCTTGTTTGACCGGACTTATCCGGAGGTGAAGTACGGCGCGAAGTAAACTTTGCCTGCGTTCCCACTGACGTTCGTTGGGGGAAGTTGGCGATTAGCTTTAGGGGCAAATGGGCACGGCTTTGCCATGCGGGGATGGTAGCACGAACACCTTCGGGGCCAGCCTGCCCGTTCAATCTTCCGATTTCTCCGAAACAATTTACCCTTCTTCTTGCCGAACATTCCCTCTCCACAGCATTGCTTGAAGCGTTTCCCGCTTCCGCACATGCAAAGAGAGTTTCGGGAAACGGCCGCGCGCTTGGATGCCCCGGGTTCCACCGGGTACTCCTGACCAAGGCCGCTTTTGGAATCTAGCGGTGGAAAACTGGTTCCACCAACCATCTATCCGGTCTCTTCACTTCCGAGAATTCTCTCTCGCAGAAGAAACTGCCGTTCAACATGGCAAGGTTGCTGCTAAGGTAAGCGGTTGCCATAGGCTTTTCCTCTTTCTGCAAGATCGCTGCTTGATTCACAACTCAGGTATCAGAGCGCCGCTTCGTCGAAGATTTCTTCGCTATGGACTGTCTCGCGAACTGCCTTCCGGGCTCTGGCCAGGCGTGACATAACGGTTCCTATCGGGATCGACAATATTTCCGCGATCTCCTGGTGCGATATTTCCTCCACTTCACAAAGAAGAAGGGTCTCCCGGTAATGCACTGGTAGATCGTCGATGGCCCTCTGTACCAGTTGGGAATTAGAGCGATTCACTAGAATCGTTTCGGGAGTTTCCGTGTCAACTGCCAGTTACGGTCCGTCCTCCTCCGAGTCCATCGCAACGGTCATGCGCCGCTCGAGTTTTGAGCACGAACTTAGAAAGGTGTTCCTCAGGATTTGAAATATCCATGCCCCTCTGGCTCCTCGCAGGCATGCGCGGGTCGGTCGAAGCGTGATTTCAATCGGAGGATGGGCGCTTCGAAATACTTCCACGACAGCGCGGCCGCCAATATTGTCGCGGTGAGACTTGCTACTAACTGGAGAGTGCGGTTCCATGCCCAGTGGTTCACTAGAACATTCGCAAATATACGCCGGAAGCCCATGATGACAAAAAGATGCAAGAGATAAAACATGTAGGAGATGGTTCCTAACTTCACGAGCGCGGGGGAGCGTAAGAACTTGCACACGCGGTTATCGGTTGCCGCCCTTGCCAACACGAAAGCAAGCAGAAGCGCCATGCTCAAGGCGATGGCCGTGTAGCCAAAGACGGCAAAGAATGCGTTGCGCTCGGGGTCGCGAATCAGGAGCAGAAAGCAGGCCGAAACAGCTAAGCCGAGCACTACGATCCAGCCTCGCACCGGGGAGAGACGCGCTCGATCTCCAAGCAGAGCCAGCAGCGCGCCGAAGGCTAAGGTATCCATTCTGGCTGGGAAGAAGATGTATTCTGTCCTTTCTCCGGGGGCGTGCACATACCACCGCACGACTGGAGCGAGGAGGATGATCCCGAGAATCAGCATGCGCAGTTGTCGCCTAGTCAGAAAGCGAACCGCCGGCGCCCAGAGAATATAAAACAATTCTTCAATCGAGAGGGACCAGGTCACTTCGATGGCTCTCACCGGTGGCGGAACTTGCGAAACCGCACCGCCATACCAGTGCTGCACGACTATCAGGCTTGTCCCGTATAACGCAAAAGCCAGCCACAGTTTCGTGGACAGATGGTAACCATCGAAGCGCGCGAAAACGATGGCTAGCCCAAAGCAGAGAAGAAAAAAAGCATAGTACGGAGGGAAGATGCGGAGCGTGCGCCGCATGTAAAACGTTTTGAAATAATGCGGAGCATCGCGCATCCCCAGCAAAATGGTGGTAATGAGATAGCCGGAAATCACGAAGAACAAGTCCACACCAATCCACGCCGCGCCCGTGATACGTACGATCGGGGCGAAGCCGAAGACGTGATGGGCGAACACGGAGAGCGCAGCCAAGGCGCGCAGGCCGTCTATCTCGGGGATTCTTTCCATTCGGGATCTGTGACGAATTGTACCAAGAGCCGAACGCACCCACCTTTGGGAGGATGCGTTGTGAGGCAATTATCGACTCCGACGGCAACGTAATACCGCAGAACACAGAAGATAGAATTTTGGGGAGAGATAATATGCGCTCTGCATGATTGACGATACGGATGTCGGGCGGCTGTTTGTGGCGCGTCTCCGCAGGCAAAACGCCCCCCGAACGAACGGCCCGCAGTTCGGCTTGAGACGGAAAGCCACTCGAAAAACTTCTGTACATTGCGGCGATTGATGAAATCAGCGATAGCACTCACGACCAGGATAGCCTGCGCTGGATTCTGGTCGAATCGCGGTCTATTCGGAAACTGATCCACCACGTAGTTTTCAGGTAGATCAGATTTTACTGACAGCCGAGAGCTGAGCGCTGACAGCTGCTCCCCGGCGGTATAATCCGCATAAGGCTTTTCCCAGTGGGGGGTTTTTACCATGAATGTTGCCCGGACTCTCGGCGAATTGCGCCACAGTCCTTTTACTGCACAGCGTCTCGCTTCGAGGCGGGTCAAAGATGAGCTGCGCGAGAACCTGATGGCGCGGCTGCGCGAGGGCGGCACGATATTTCCGGGCATTGTGGGCTATGACGACACGGTGGTGCCGCAGATCGTGAACGCGATCCTGTCGCGGCATAATTTTATTCTCCTCGGATTGCGCGGCCAGGCTAAGAGCCGAATTCTAAGGGCGCTGACTGCTCTGCTTGATCCGCAGATGCCTTACGTCGCGGGTTGCGAGATCCACGATAACCCTTATGTGCCGATCTGCCGGCGATGCCGCGAACTGGTTGCGAAAGAAGCAGACGCCACGCCGATTGCCTGGCTCACGCCCGAGCATCGCTACGTGGAGAAGTTGGCCACACCCGATGTCACGATCGCGGACCTGATCGGCGATATCGATCCCATCAAGGCGGCGCGCGGCGGGCACGAATTATCCAGCGAGTTCACGGTGCATTATGGGCTGCTGCCTCGCGCCAATCGCGGAATTTTTGCGATTAACGAGTTGCCCGATCTGGCGGGCAAGATTCAGGTTGGACTCTTCAACATCATGCAGGAAGGCGACGTGCAGATTAAGGGGTATCCGATCCGGCTGCCGCTGGATGTCGCGCTGGTGTTCAGCGCGAACCCGGAAGACTACACCGCGCGCGGGAAGATCATTACGCCGCTGAAGGATCGCATCGGATCGGAGATTCGGACCCACTATCCAGCGACCGTGGAAGAAGGAATCGAGATTACCGTGCAGGAAGCCTATCTCGATCGCGACAATGAGCGCGAGGTTGACCACAAAGCACGGCGGCTGCACATTCCGAAGTATGTGCAGGAAGTGATCGAGCGCATTGCTTTCGCGGCGCGCGACGACAAGAAGATCGACAAGCGGTCGGGGGTGAGCCAGCGCCTGCCGATTTCGGCGATCGAGAACGTGGTGTCGAATGCCGAGCGGCGCGCGCTGACGCATCGGGAGAAGTTTGTCGTGCCGCGGATCAGCGATA
Source organism: Terriglobales bacterium (assembly GCA_050013295.1). GTDB lineage: Bacteria > Acidobacteriota > Terriglobia > Terriglobales > Acidobacteriaceae > Acidiflorens. Next base: position 1,096 of record JBEKFN010000097.1, on the reverse strand, counting down.
TCTACGCGGCACTGCCGGCGATCACGGGCAAGCTGGAACTGGAGTACGAAGGCGAAATGAAGGGCGCGGATCACGTGAGCCGCGAGTTGATCCGCACGGCGATTGCGAAGACGTTCGATGCTTATCTGCACGGCGTCAACTTGAGTCAGGTGGTGCAGTGGTTCGATCTGGGCGGCGAGATTCAACTGAGCGACAATGCCGCAGCTGAGGAGGTGCTCGACGGCCTGAGCCAGATTCAGGGGCTGATGGAAAAACTCGTCAAGCTGAATGTCGGGCCGAAGGACAGCGCAGAGATACAGGTGTCGGCGGCGGAGTTCGTTCTGGAAGGCCTGCACGCCCACAAGAAAATCGGACGCAACGAGGAGCGCGTGTTTACGGCGGGAGAGAAACCAATCAAGGTCGCGGAGAAGCCTCCTTTTGAGCGGGACGAGTCGGAGTTTGGACGGAAGAGAGGGTTTAATTAGCGCTCAGCCGTCAGCCATCAGCCGTCAGGAAACGCGAGGAAGGGATGGCCAATCGCGAGCGGCAGGCGGCTTTAGCTGATGGCTGAGGGCTGAGAGCTGGTTATGAAACGGATTCGCTACTCCAAATACGTTCCCGACCCGGCTGGCGACATGAGCATGGAAGACTTGCTCAGCGCGCTTTCGGACTATTTTCTGCAGAGCGGGTTCAACGATAATTTCTGGTATGAACTGCCGGAGGGCGAGCAGACGCTCGACGAATTGAAACGCGCTCTCGAACAAGCGCTGCTCAATGGCGAGATGTTTGATGAGGAAATGCGCGACCGGCTCCAGCAGATGCAGATGGAGGGAGAACTTGAAGAGCTGATCGAGAAGCTGATCGAGCGCATGCAGCAGGAAGATTACATCTCGATCGATCAGCCTCATGATCCTTCCAAGCGATCGAGCGTGGGCGGGCAGGTAGGCGAGGCGCGGCAGCAGGCTAAGTTCGAGATCACCGACAAGAGCCTCGACTTTTTGGGATTCAAAGCGTTGCGCGATCTGCTGGGGTCGCTGGGCAAGTCGAGTTTTGGACGTCATGACACGCGCGACATGGCGACCGGCATAGAAGCGAGCGGCGCTTCGAAGCAGTATGA
>JBEKFN010000096.1:0-11725 GCA_050013295.1 Terriglobales bacterium | reverse complement strand
GGCCATTCGTTATTGAAGTAGTGTTTGATGTAGGCCATCCGCTCCTTGTCCACGTTCTCCACCAGGTCTTCGGCCTCTTCCCGGGTCCTGCCCGCCGCTACCAGGCGGCGAATTTTTTCGTCGTGCGGAGCATAGATGAAGACGCTAAAAGTATCCTCGCGTTCGCGCAGCAGAAACGGGGAACCACGGCCGACAATCACCGCGTTCCCTTCTGCCGCAATCGTGCGCATGATCTCTCCCGCCATGGCCATCATGCGATCCGTATCAAATGCCTGAGAGGCATTCAGCGGCATGCTGCGTTCGTAACTGCCCCGCCAGAAGGCTTTCGCGAAACGGTAGAGGCGGCTGTCGACCCGCTCATCGCACAAGGCCACGGCCGATTCCGGTACCTGCGCGCGCTGGGCAATCTCGCTGGTCAGTTGCTGGTCCCAGAGCTTCCAGCCCAGCCGGCGGGCCAGTTCGCCGGCAATGGCTCCGCCCCCGCAGCCAAATTCGCGTTCCAAAGTAACGATGCGAAACATCGCGAACCTCCTTTCAGTCATACAGTGGAGGACGGGCGTCTCGCCCGCCCAGCCGGGCGGAGACGCCCGGCTCTCCACTAGTGAGCGACGATCTCTACGCCCGGCTTCGACTTCTTGATCAGGAACACACAAGGGATTAAACAAAGGATCGCGATTCCGAGCACCCAGAAATTATCAATGTACGCCAGCATGGTCGCCTGCCGGATCACATTCGCCTGCGTCATGGCGTAGGCATGCTGCAGCGCGGAACTACCTCCGGAACCGGGCCCGAAGCCGCCACCCGAAAAAACACTCGTCATCCCGCGCAGCACGGACTGAAACTGCGGATTGGCGGCGCTCAACTTCTCCACCAGTTGCCCCTGATGAAACTGCGCGCGGCGAGCCAGGCCGGTGGTCACAAAGGAAATTCCGACGCTGCCGCCAATGTTTCTGGCAAGGTTCATCAAACCGGACGCGGCATTGTTCTTGTCGCGCGGTAGAAACGCATACGCGGCGGTGTTAATGGGCACGAACAGGAAAGCCATTCCCACCGCCTGATAGACGCGCGCCACCATTACCGTGTGGAAATCCACGCCCAGGTCGAACTTCGTCATATGAAACAGCGAAAACGAGAGCATCGACAAACCGAACAGCAACAAATACCGCGGGCTGTAGCGAGAAAGCAGAAACCCCACTAAAGGCATGGCCAACATAATCGCGAAACCGCCTGGCATGAGAGCCAACCCGGACCGCTCGGCAGTGTAACCGAGCATTGTCTGCATGAACAGCGGCAGCAGCAGGGTGCTGCCCAGCAGGGCGAACCCGAGCATGAACATGAGAAAGTTCGCGGTGGCGAAGCTGCGCACGCGAAACAAATGCAGGTCGATGATGGGGTCTTTGTGGCGCCACTCCCAGAAGACGACAAAGATCAGCGACACGGCGGAGATCAAGCTCAGCCATACGATGAAGTGCGATTCGAACCAGTCTTCGCGTTGTCCTTTGTCGAGGACCACTTGCAGCGTTCCCAGTCCGAGCGCGACGAAACCTAGCCCGGTGTAGTCGATCCGGGTTTCTTTCAGTTGGCGGCGCTTGAAGTAGGGAGGATCCTGGATGAGCCGTGACGTCAGCAAAAGCGAAATAATGCCGACCGGGATATTGATGAAGAAAATCCAGCGCCAGGTGAAGTTGTCGGTGATATAACCGCCGAGCGTAGGACCGATGGCCGGAGCCATCACCACCGCGATGCCATAGACAGCGAATGCCATGCCGCGCTTGGCGGGAGGAAAGGTATCGGCGAGGATGGCCTGCTCGCTCGGTTGCAAGCCTCCGCCACCCACACCCTGAAGGACGCGGAAGAAGATGAGCATGCCGAGATTGGGCGCGAGCCCGCACAGAAACGAACTGATCGTGAAGAGCGCGACACAACCCATGTAAAAATTCTTGCGTCCGACGATGGAAGACAGCCAGCCGCTCAGCGGCAGCACGATGGCGTTGGAGACGAGATAAGATGTAAGCACCCACGTGCTCTCGTCCTGACCCGCGGAAAGACTGCCGGCGATGTGCGGCAACGCCACGTTGGCGATGCTGGTATCCAGCACCTCCATGAACGTGGCCAGCGTCACCGTGAGAGCGATGATCCACGGATTGACGGCCGGACGCCACGCGGCGGCGTCATTCATGGTAATCGCAGCAGCGCCCATTGTTGTCTCAACCTCTGCTTCGAGCTACGAGCTGCGAGCTTCGCAACCGATTCGTGTTCGTAGCTCGCGGCTCGGAGCTATTTAATCCAGACCTTCGGCATCACCGACATCCCCGGGCGTAGTTCGTGTCCCTTGGTCTCGTCTTTGTCGAACACGATCTTCACCGGTATTCGTTGCACCACTTTGACGTAGTTGCCGGTGGCGTTTTCGGGGGGGAGCAGGCTGAAGCGCGCACCGCTGGCGCCGGCGATGGAATCGACATGCCCCTTGTAGGTCTTGCCGTTGGCATCCACCGCGATGTCAGCCGGCAAACCGGGCTTCATCTTCTTGAGTTGCGTCTCCTTGAAGTTCGCCGTGACCCAAAGGTCGCCTTCGCCGAGCGGAATAACCTTCATCATCTCCTGGCCGGGCTGCACGTTTTGACCGACCTCTACGGTGCGGTTGCTGACGACTCCGCTGACCGGCGCCATGATTTTCGTGTACGAGAGGTTCAGTTCCGCCTGCTCTAACGCAACCTTCTTCTGCTGGGCAATGGCCTGCGCCGACTGGGAGCGGGCGTTGATCATTCGCATCATGTGCGAGCGGTTGCCGGCGGTGCGAAGATCGGCGTCGGCCTGCTCCAGTTTGCTCTGCGCCTGTTTGATCTGTGCCGCGTAAGCGTCGGCATTGGCGCGCGCCGCTTGCAGGGTTGCGGCGGCGGCCTGAGCGCTGTCGACGGCTTGATCGTACTGCTGTTGCGAGATTTCCTGCTTGTCGATCAGCTGCTTGTAGCGGAGAAGATCATTCTGCGCTTTGGTGTTATTGGCGTCCGCTTCCGCGACCTGCGACTTGGCTGCTTCAAACTGCTCGCGGGCAGCCGAGATTCCAGCCCGCGCACCGGAGACACCGCCCTGGGCGCCGCTGACCTGGCTTGACGTGGTGACGTCGGTGATCGGGACGTTGATGCCGGCAGCGGAAGCCTGGGCCTGGGCGTCGGCGTATTGAGCGCGCGCCTCTGCCACCGCGCCTTCGAGGTCGGCAGGGTCGATTTCCACCAGCACCGTTCCCTTTTCCACGTACTGGTTGTCTTCCACGTTGAGTTTCAGCACATAGCCGCTGATGCGCGCGCTCACCGAGTTCACGTGCCCGTCAATCTGCGCGTCGTCGGTGGATTCGTAGCTGGCGAGGTAGCGCCACAGAAAGAAAACGGCGACCAGAATCACGAGGCCGGCGAGAATGAACCCCCACTTCGTGCGCGGACTGCTCAAAAACGCTCTTTGCCGCTGATAGCGGGCTTCGCTGTCCAGCGAAGGCGAGGATTTCGGCGCGCTCGCTTCCGCTTGCGGTTTGGGCTCGGCTACAACGCTGCTGCTTTCTTCCATTGGCTACTTCCCTTTCAAGTATTCGCGAACGCCCTCTTCGGCGCGTCCCAGGGCGCGGGCAAAGGAAACCTTGGCCAGGTTGTGAAAGTAGAGGCTCGAGATAAGACTCTCGTGCGCAGCCGCCACCGCTTCCTGCGCCTGCACCACTTCGAGGTTGTCGGTGACTCCGGCGGAGAAACGGTCCCGCGATTGGGTGAGTGCCTGCTCGGCGAGATTCACCGAACTCTGGGCGACTTCCACCTGATCGCCCGACGACTTGAGGTCGAGTAGCGCGTTGCGGATATCCTGATCAATCTGGGCGCGAACGTCCGCCATCTGCGCCTGCGCCTGCCGCAGGCTGGCTTCGGCCTTCAGAACATCGCCATGGACTTTACCACCCTGGAAAATCGGAATGTTCAACGTACCGAAGATCGCGTACGTAGGCAACACATCGCCGGGAACTGCGCCGATTTCGCCGTAATTCCCCGCCAGATTGAGGGTCGGAAAATACCCGGCGGCGGCGGCGCTCCGCTCCAGTTGCGCGGCCACCAGACGATCCCGCGCCGCTTTGTAATCGGAGCGCAGAGAATACGCGCGCTGCAAGCTGGTTTCAAGATCGGGGATGGGAAAAGCCTGGTAAGGAGCTTTGTCGGCCAACTCGAATTCCTGGACGGGCGCGAGTCCAATCACACGTGCCAGCGAAATTTTCTGCTTGGCGAAATCGTTCGCGGCTGCGATCAGTTGCTGTTGGCGCGTCTGGTATTCGACCTGCGCCCGGAGCGTGTCGATTGCCGGAGCGACTCCGGCCTGCTGTTGCGCGACCGCTTTGTCGTACAGCGCCTTCGCCGTCTCCACCTGGGCTTGCGCGGTTTCCACGCGGGCTGCTCCAGCAATCGCCTGCAGGTAGGCGTTGCCGGTCGCGAGCACGACCAGATCGCGCGCGTCCTTCAGATTGAACCGGGCCACGCTTTCGCCGATCACTGAAGAGCGATATTTCTGGATTGCCTTCCAGTCGAACACTCGCTCGGTCGCCGAGGCCCGCATATCAAAATAAGAGAAAGGCCCGATGACGCGAGGAAGGGTAAGACCAGGAAACAGCCGGCCGCGAAGTCCTTGCGCTTCCAGGCTCACCTTTTCTCTGGCTTCCTGCACATCCGCGCTGACGTTCGGGAGCAGGTCGCTGAGTTGTTGCCATTTCTGTCCCCGGGCCTCGACGGTGTTGTATTCCGATAAAAGACCAGCCAGGTTCTGGCGCAAAGCCCGCTCAATCGCCTCGCTGAAGGTCAGCGGCAGGACGCCGGGGGTGGGCTTGGCCTCCGGCACACTGCCAAAGACTGGATTCTGTGCCGAGGTTTGAACTTGTGAGCTTTGAAACTGCGGGGTTTGAATCTGCATGGCCCCGCCCGTCGAACTCGACGTCGAATCGGAAGTCGAACTTTGGGCAAAAAGCGCCGGTGAGAAGACGACGATTGACACGATCAGAAAAACGTCCGGGAGAAGGAATGCACGATAACACCGCGATCGACGGGTGGAACGATGTGCGGAAGCCATGGAACCTCGGTTCTCTCCTTACCGAAACGAAAATGATAGTCTTTTCGACTCTTTTTTGGTGGAGATCCGCTACAAATTGTTGCCTCGCGATGGAGCTCGCCCCCCCCAATTTTTTGCAGGTGCGCTCCCCCTGGCGATAGTGACCTTGGTCATCTTGTGCGAGCCCGACCTAAAGTTCAGTCTATGAGAGTCAAGCACTTCCCTGCGACGCAAAGCTGCGAGGAAGTCCTACGTATGAGCGAAAACAAGAAACTGTCATCCAAAGGATCGGACTGGACGCGCCTGCTCACCGATCCCGACCTGGTCAGCCACCTAGGAAAACTGCTTCAGACCTACCGCGAGGTACGTCCGGAACAGCGCGAAGCGGCGCTGCTGCGCTCGATGCGCGAGATCAAAGACGCGGCCGTCAAAGCCCGCGAGGCACAGAAGAATGTAGCCGTTGCTGCGGCGCCGGCGCCACCCGTCGCGCTTCCCCATCCCGAACCAGTGGATGAAACGCCCCCGTTCGAACCGGAATTATTCACATCGCAATTGGAATCGGATCGCCGCCATTTTCAGCGCATCAAGTGCTATGTGGCGGTGGAAATTCACGTTGAGGGTATAGAAGAGCCGGTCTGGGGCAATCTGGCGAATGTGAGCCGCGGAGGCTGCCTGGTCGAGACCGCCAGCGCCGTGCCGGCGGGCAAGGCGCTGGAGATCGGCTTGTGGGTGGCAAACGGCAAGATCTGGGTGAAAGGCGTCATCATCAGCGGAATCGCAACCCGTAGCGCGCGGGCGTTTGGCGTGCGGGTGAAATTCTCCGAGGCGGAACTGTCGGAAAAGGAACACCTGCGGGAATTTCTTAAATTCGTCGAAGGCACGGCCCGCAAGGGGCACAGCGAAAAAGCCTACGTAGTCCAGCTAAAGCGCTAGGCCGGCCCTGTCCGGGCTCGTACTCACAACTCAATCAGCACATCGCCGCCCTCAATCTTCATCGGATACACGGCCACCTTCGCCCCCGGCGGACCGGCCTCACCCGTTTTCGGATCCCATGCCCAACCATGCCACGGGCAAACAACCTTTCCTCCTGAGATCACGCCTTGGCCGATCGGGCCTCCGCGATGCAGGCAGACGTTATCCATGGCGCTGATTTCGCCGTTGACGTTGGCGACGCAGATGGTCTTGTCTCCGCAGGGGAATTCTTTGGCTTCGTTGTTGGGGGGAAGATCCGATTGCGAAGCGATCTTGACGAAATTACCCATGAGTCCTGTGTGATGCCGGCGAAACCCTGCCGAGCTTCGCTCGTGTGGTGACGGGGCTCTGCCCCGTCCGGACGGGGCAAGATCATGCAGGACGGGGCCAAGCCCCGTCCCCACACGATTCGAACTGACGGCTGAGAGCTGACGGCTGACAGCTATTTCGGCTGCATCGTCTGCGCCACCATTACCTGGCGCTTGAAATCCTCCATCATCCGCTCTTCGAGTCGCACTTCGGTGGGACGCTTGGCGAGGGTCATGGTGTCGATCTTGTCCTGCAGCTTGAGCAGCGCGTAAAACAGATTCTCCGGACGCGGCGGGCATCCGATCACGTAAACATCCACCGGCACGATGCGGTCCACGCCCTGCAGCACGGCATAGGTATTGAACGGGCCGCCCACCGACGAGCACGCGCCCATCGAAATCACCCACTTCGGCTCGGGCATTTGGTCGTAAATCCTCTTCAACACCGGCGCCATCTTCAGCGTGACCGTGCCGGAGACGATCATCAGATCCGACTGCCGCGGGCTGGGCCGAAACACTTCCGACCCAAAACGCGCGATATCGAAGCGCGCGGTGGAAGACGCGATCATCTCGATGGCGCAGCACGCCAGCCCAAACGTCATCGGCCAGAGCGCCGACTTGCGCGCCCAGTTGAAGACGTAGTCCACCGTCGTGATCATGAAGTTCTTTTCGAATTTATTCTGGAGCCAGCTCATGAGGCCTCTTTCGCTACAGGATAACCCAATGATCATACGCCCGGGAGTGATCCCGGTCACGCCGGTTTCGAGCTACCAACTACCAAGAACCTTTAACGCAGAGGACGCCGAGAACTACGCAGAGGTTTTCAGCCTTCTCTTCTCCGCGAGCTCTGCGTTGCTCTTCGCGTCCTCTGCGTTAAAGGTTTTGCGGGAGTCGTCTGGCTGCATAGATGACGATTTTGCGCTCACGGGCCCTAGCAGGACAGGGACTCCGCCCATCTTAACTGATCTGCGAACTGAGAGCTGAGAGCCAACTTCGTGTAAGATTCTCTAGGCGAGTACAGTGCACCGCTTCCGCGCGGGTGGATCCTGCGGGCCGCTTCGAGATAGGCCGGCGTTCGTTGATCATCCGGCGACGATACTCCCCAATTACCAGGTAGAACCGCGGCCTTTGGGCTGGCGGCACATTCCTGTCAGGAGAGACTGCATGGCGAAAATTGCAAAGACAGCCGACCGGAAAAAGGTCATGGATACCGCGAAATCGACCGCATGTCCCAAGTGCGGCAAGGAAACCCGCATCGTCAAACGCATGAAAGATCGCGAGCGCGGCGTGCCCGGCGGAATCTATATTTCGTGCTCGGGCTGCGAGTTTTTTGAAAAACTGTGAGCGGCAGTACCCAGTTGCCAGTAGCCAGTACCCAGTTAAGACTGGAGACACACGGGTACTGATTACTGATTACTGGGTACTGCCCTAGCCAATCTGTCCCAGAATCGCCCGCGCTTCGGCCGCCGGGTCGGAGGCTTCCGTGATCGGGCGCCCTACCACGATGTGCGAGGCCCCGGCGGCAATCGCTTCCGCGGGAGTGACGATACGCGCCTGATCGTCGGGTCCAGTGCCAGCAAGGCGCACTCCAGGCGTCACAATGGCGAAGTCGTGGCCGAACTTCTCGCGCAGAGCTTCGGCCTCCTGCGCCGAAGCCACCACGCCCTTGCATCCGTTCGAAAGCGCCAGGGCGGCCAGCCTGAGGACTTGATCGAGCACTCCCCCGCGCAGGCCAATCTTGCCCAGATCGTCGTCGTCCAGGCTGGTCAGCACCGTGACCGCCAGGACGAGCAAGTCGGGGTTGGCCGCTTGCGCGGCGTCGACGGCCGCTCGCAACATCTTGCCGCCCCCGCAGGCGTGCACCGTCAGCATGCTCACCCCCAGCTGAGCCGCCTCCCAGACGGCCGCTCCTACGGTGTTCGGAATGTCGTGATACTTGAGATCTAGAAAGACGCGTTGGCGCGAACCCACCAGTTCGCGGACAACGGAAGGCCCTTCGGCAGTGTAGAGTTGCATGCCGACCTTGTACGCGTGGGCAGAGTCGCCGACGGCCGCCACGATCTTCCGGGCGGCCGCGGCCGTAGATACATCCAGGGCAACGATGAGACGCTGGCGCGGATCCATACTCTCAACTATCGTCCCCGAGTCTATCGGGTTTAGTTGAGCTTGGCTATGGGTTGCAGCAGCGCCACTGTCGTTGGCTGGTAATTCGTTGGCCGGCGATTCGCTGGCCGGTAATTCGCGGATTGGTAGAGTTCCAGGCGGACCCTCTGCACTCCGCGCTCTCTGAAACCCAGCGCCAGCGCAGCGCTGTCGGAAACGTCGATGATCCGGCCGTCCACCACGGGACCCCGGTCATTGATCCGAACCACCACGGCCTTGCCATTCTTCAGGTTGGTGACCTTAACCAACGTGCCCAGCGGAAGGCTGGGGTGAGCGGCCGTGAAATCGCGCTTGTCGAAGGGCTCTCCGCTGGCCGTCGGCTTGCCCTGGAACAGTTCTCCATACCAGGACGCGGTGCCTATTTGATAGGGCTTCGACTTCGGGCTGCTTGATTTTCCTGTTTTGTGCCCTCTGGTCTCAATGACCAGCGGCTTTGTGACCTTGGCGGCTTCCAGGCTGCTTGGCCCGGATGCGGCTCCTGCCCCCAGACTGGCGATCGATAAAAGCACCGCCAAACCTTCGGCTAAACGTCGTCGCATTCAGTTACCTCCCGTTGTGGAAAGTCGTTTTTTGGTCCTACGCTCCTTTCGTTAAGTGGATTCGACGATGCTACCCGCCGGGCCGGGGGGTGTCAATCAGAAAAAATATCCAAATGGTTACTAAGTGGTACTTAATCAATGACTTGGCGAATGAAAAATATGGATTTGTCTTCGTATGTCATTGAAACCAGTCAGTGCGAGCTGATAACCTGTCGGTAACTAGGCAAGTTACGAACCGCGCAGAATCTTGCAACTTGCTATGGAATGTTGCACTTACGATTTTGTATTTATAACTGTCTTATAATCAATAAGATACAATGAAGTTCGAGGGCCGGTCAGTAAGCCGAACGGCTCAATTCACGGCAGGGAATGGCGTTCCCATTTGCGCGAGTCTGACCGAGCGAGTCTGATCGAGCAAAACAGCGAAGTGTTGTTCCCCTGCTTGAACTTTGGGTTTAGAGTGACGGCATGGCCGCGAGCCCGCCTGTGGTGTTGACGATTGCCGGGTTTGATCCGTCCTCGGGTGCTGGGATTACCGCCGACATCAAGACGATCGCGGCCCATGAATGCTTCGGCGTTGCCTGCATTACAGCCTTAACGATTCAGTCGACACGGGGAGTGCAGCGGGTCGAGGGGGTCGATCCAAAGATCATCGCTGAGACCCTGCAGGAATTGGTTTCAGACTTCGCAGTAGGAGCCGTCCACATCGGCATGCTCAGCAATGAGCGGGTGGTCGCGGTGGTCGCGGATTTTCTGGGCCAGACTTCTACGGGAAAGGCCAGGCTGCCTCATGTCGTACTGGATCCAATTCTGAAGTCGAGCTCCGGAGCTGATTTGCTGGATGCAGCCGGGACCCGGCTGTTGATCGAGAGGCTGGTTCCATTGGCGGAGCTAATTACGCCGAACCTTGACGAAGCCAGCGTCTTGACTGGGATGGCGGTCACGAATCTCGACCAGATGCGCGCGGCGGCCGCTCGTCTGCACTCGCTCGGAGCGGCGAATGTGGTGATCACCGGAGGCGACCTCAGTAAGGGCGAGAAGGCGATCGATCTCCTCAGCTTCACTACCGCCCAAGGCACCCAACAGGAAGTTTTCAAGGCCGACCGTCAGCGCTCGAATTCCACCCACGGCACGGGATGCGCGTTCGCCACCGCGCTGGCCTGCCACCTGGCAAATGGCCGCGGACTGCCTGAGGCGGTTCTTCTCTCCAAAGCATATGTCTCGGCTGCGATTGCGAACGCCCATCCGCTGGGCCACGGAGTGGGGCCGTTGCATCACCTCTATCGCATGGGCCAGCAACGGCGACAAAGCACGGCCGTGTCGGAGCGGGAGCAAGCTCATTCGCGGAACTGAGCTGAATGGAATTTCCGCTGGCGATGCGGGAGAACGGAACTTAAAACTGGAGACAATCATGCGCTGGTACCACTACTTGGCGTACTTTTTCGGGGGCGCATTCCTCGCGAACGCGCTGCCCCATCTCGGCAATGGGATCTCGGGCCATCCCTTCCAGAGCCCCTTCGCGACTCCGCCCGGGGTAGGATTGTCGTCCTCGACGGTCAATGTCCTGTGGGGACTCTTCAACCTTGCTGTCGGCTATCTGCTTGTGTGTCGTGTCGGGAACTTCGAACTCCGCAACACCCGGCACGTACTTGTCCTCGGGACGGGAATCCTAGTCATGTCGCTAAATCTTGCCCACGTATTCGGAAGGTTCCACGGAGGGCTGTGATTCCTGATCCAGAGTCCAGGGTCTGTTTTTGATGTTAAAGGCTGGATACGACAAACCGAGAGCGGGCAGCTCTCCGCTACTTCTTCAGCAAGCACCCGGCGACAAAGGCGGCGACCGCCGCAAGCAGCCACTCGATCCGCCACAGTTGAATGGCCTGCCAGTCGAGTACGGTCCGGGCGCTGAAGAACACGCTCACGGACAGCGCTCCCACCCCGCAGAGTACGCCAACCAGAAAAGCGATCGTGGCAGGCGTCGTGAGCCCTAGCCGCTCACCGAGCAAGGCGAGTTCAGCCAGACCAGGGATGGAGGGAGTGCGCGCAACGCTAACGCTCAGATCGGGACGGCTGGCGCCACAAACATGACAGTACTGTGAGCTGACGATGAACTCAGTTCCGCAACGGCAGGTTGCGCTTCGTTCGTCGCTTCTTACCTGTTTGGCGGCAGCCTTGGACGCCAGAATGGGCGCCCGCCAAAATTCATGCTGAGTCTGATCGGCTGCTTCCGCCATAAACGCGCTCTTTTTCTTCGACTCTTTTCGGATCGCAAGCGAATCACCAAAGCAAGTTATTGCAGAGACGACACTTACGGGTGAACCAAAAGGGAGGGCGACCGATCCGCAGGCAAGAATTACGCTGTCCAAGCCCGAATTTCCCATTTTGCGTGGAGCGACGGGCATCTCGCCCGTCCAGCCGGGCAGGGCGCCCGCCTCTCCATGCCGACAACGACTTTGGCCGGGTTGCGGGGCAGAGCCGACTTCTCTTGACTAAGAACTGAGAACCGGGAACTGTTAAACTAGATAAACGTGCTTTTCTTCCCCTCCTGGCATCGCCCCGCTTTGACTGCCATCATGCTGCTGGTCCTTGCCCAAGCGTGTCTGGCAGCGGACCCCGCGACTTCGAACGCGGTCCATCCCGCCGATGTTCGTCCTCCCGACCCGCTGAATCAGG
>JBEKFN010000095.1:0-11749 GCA_050013295.1 Terriglobales bacterium | reverse complement strand
CCGCACGCCAAATTCACGAAACTGAATCGTGACGGTGGCGATTCCGCTGGCGTTTTGCTGCGCGACCGGAAAGGGAAATTCTCCGCCTGCCAAAAAACTGGCTTCCTTGCCATTGATCGCGATCAGGTTGGGCTCGGCCAGAATCTGCAAAAGATTCTGTGTCTTAAGGGCTTCGATGACTGCGCCCAGGTGGACCTGAGGGTTAAAGAAGAACAGGTTGAGTAAATTCGAGACCGTCCCCGTACTGGGAAATGGGCTGTTTGATCCGGTATCGCTGATGCTCCCGAGGCCGGAGACCCCGCCGAACTGGCCGGTGGTGGTGCTGCCGAGGGTGTTTCCAGCGCCGGTGGAAAACAGATTGATGCCCATCTGGGTCGTGGCCGACCGATCCACTTCAGCAAACTTGACTTCCAGAAGCACTTCCTCCGCCCCGACTGGGCCAAATGTCAGCACGTTCACGACATTCTTGGAATACGCCGAGGCCAGCGCGCCCGCATGCTTGAAGACGTCCTCGGTAGTCACGTGACCGGAGAGAACAATCGCGTTACGCGAGGGCGTCACGTTGATCTGCTCATTCGGGAACAGGCGATGCATCTCTTCCGAAGCCGCCGTGATGTCGACATCCACACGAAGGTCGAAGCTGCGAGAGCGCTCCAGTTCGTCCCAGATCAGCAGTGAAACCTCGCCCGGAGCGAGTCCATTGACCAGGACCTGGGTTGGCGTGACGACCAGCGCATCCGCCACTGCGGGGTCGGTTACCGAGACGCGCTTCAGTCTTTCGGTCGTGTTAATCAGGAGGGACTTACCCACCATCACGCGCAGCGGAGCTGCACCCGCAGTAACGCTCTGGCCGGCTGTGTTAGCTGTGGTGGAAGATTGCGCGGCAGGCGCATTGGCCTGGTTCTGAGAATCCTGGTTCGGAGAAGAAGCCGAAGCCATTGCCGGAGCGGCTGGTGGATTACCGTCGGGAGCAACGGTACGCGCGAGCGCTCTGATTGGGAACATGGTTGCCGCACCGAGAAGGATCACGGCTGCGACGAGCGTAGGAGCTTTCATGAATTCGCACCTCTGCGAGGATGCACGAGCCAGTCCATCGAGAGCAGGTCTATCGAAGGCAGACTCATCGAGAGAAGACTCATCAAGGGATGAGCGGACGCGAATCGTTGCGGTATTGTGAGCTCAAAACTTGCTGGTTTCATCCCGTTTGCTGCCGCGGATCATTTCTACCGTGTAGGGCGCTGGTGGTGGAGGCGTCGAGCCTTTCGCTACTACTTTGTGAGCTTTGGGTTTGGGCTCGGTCGTCGCCACCGGTTTCTCGCCCAGGTACAGCGAACTTGTCCGCGTCGCGCCGATGCCTCCTTTTTTGGTGTCCAGCGGATTCCGCAAAGAGAGCTGAATCCGTCCTTCCTGCGAAACCAGCGCCAGCTTCTGCGCGTCATCCGGAGAAACCAGGAGCGTAATCACCGGGGCGGTTTGCGCATCTGTGGAAGAACTCCGGTCCAGGGTCTTGCCCACGGCGATGACTGCAACGTTTTCGAGGACGGTGGTGGTTTGACGTTCGTTGCCGCTGCTACCTGTAGCCAGCACATCCACGCGCGTGCCCGGTTGCACAAAGCCCGCCACCGAAACTACATCGTTGACACGTACTGAAACCGCGCGCATTCCCTGCGGGATCAGCGAGGGCAGACCGGCTCCGGCGTTTAGCGCCGCCAGCTTGCCGGGCAGAATAAATTCTCCCTTGCTTACCGGCATAACTGCCCCGCGGCCCAGGACCTTCGAGGTTGCGGAGAACGCCCCGGGAGGAACCGCCGCGGGCGGGATAGTGACGACGAGTACATCTTGAGCTTGCACCTTGGCTCCGACCTGAATATCGTCGGCAGCGACCACGACCGGCACTCCGCCCATGTTGTTGCTTGCGCCCGCAAAGGTCCGGAGTCGGTTATAGACGGTGAAGGCGACGAGCAGGCCGACCGCGAGCGCCAGGCCTCCGATCATCAACAAACGGCTTCGATTCATTCCACTCCTTACGGACAACTCCGGACTTATTTGCCGCTACGGTGGACTTACATTTCCGCTATTTCCGCGAGTGCGACGTACTCCCAAAAGGTTGCGGCCTACCCGGTGCCGACTGCGCTGGCTACCTGCGAAAATACGTTGTTGGCATTACTGCCAATCAGACGGACGGTACCGATCACGATCACCAGAATTACCGCCAGCATCACGGCGTATTCTGCGATGTCTTGCCCTTCTTCATCGCGCCACAAGAGCTTAGCCAAATCTGTCATTTTAGACTCCTTTTAGACTCCTTCGAGCTTTACGCTGGGACCTCCCAATCTGGGACAATTGCGAGGACCAGTTCCTATGCGCTAGTTTCGCAGATTCGGGACGGCTCTGGGAAACATTTTTTCACTTTCGTAACTCCCTGGTGCTGGGTGTTTTGCTGGGTCCCTGGACAAGGTTAGCATTTTCGACGGCGGGGCGGGTTCGGACCATGATGATCGCCTTGGAGTCGCTGAAGGCAGCATGCCAATTGGGGTCGAGAAGGAGGGCTTGCGCCACTGCGCAGGAAGGAGGCACAAGTACGGCTTCCATCTTCCAGTTGTCGAGCACGTCTTGCCAGCCGGTTCGGAGCTCCATCACGGTGCGAATCGATTGACGCATGAGGTCGTCGCCATAGAGATCGGCGCGGCCATCCACGAATACGCGATACTTAGGATAGAGATTCCAGATCGCATAGCCTCCCCAGTCGTAAAAAACGAACATTCTCCGGGGATAGTCGCCGGAACGTAGGAACGCGACCGCCTTTTGAGGAAACAGCTCCGCTTCGCGGGCATCCTGGTTGCGGGCAAGACTAACCCACTTCGCCGATGCAAATACCGCCATCAAAACGAGAACGGCCCCGTTGAAAAGTGGCTGGAACCGCGAGGAGATGGGTGCTCCAAGTCTCGCACTTTTCGAGACGTGGGACTTTTCGGCGCGATTGCCTGCAGCGGCCGGGAGAGCTGCGGCAATCACCGGTATCGCCAGCAAAACGAAGACTGGAATGTGGCGGACGGCGTCCAGAGCGGCGCATGCGGTAAGGAGCAAGGGTATGAGCATACGTCCTCTGGGCCGCGAGCGGAAACTCGCGAGTGCGGTCAGAAGCAGCAGCCATACGAGTAGGAGTGGGCGGTAAAGCCCTTCATGGAAATCCGGTGAGCGCCACTCGCCAATGAATGATCGCATCCCGGACGAGAGTAAAGTACGGAGCGGATAAAGATAGAGATGCGCGCCGCTGGGGTTGAGAGGCACGAGCGCCAAACAAACCAGCAGAAGCAGCAGCACCCGCAGAATCATGGGACACACTTCCTGCCAGGACGTGTTGCCGGCAGCCGTCTCCATAAGCAGGCCGACACCATATGCAAGCAACAGGGCGGGGCCGAGCGCGAATCCGGCGTGCAGATTTAGCCATAGGAGAAAAAGAGGTGGTATCCAAAACAGCAGTTTAGGACGATTCTCGCTTTGTTCGAGCAGCCATAGCAGCAGGCTGGCCAGCGTAAAGGTGAACATCTGCGGCCGCACACCCCAGGAGGGAGCGGCCGCCAACGCACCAAGAGCAGTTGCGGCGGCTGCCCAGTGCCGCTTTCCCGGACAGCGCAGATAAAGCAGCAAAAAACCTGCGGTCGTAATCATCGCGGAGTATACGATCAGGGCAGGCGGGCCAGCGTGCTCCCAGAGTTCGTAAAACACGACCTCCGACAGCCACTCATGCGATATCCATGCGTATCCGGCGCGAGTGAAGGAAAAAGGGTCGGAATGCGGAACGTGGCCGGTTTCCACGATCCATTGCCCAGTGCGCAGATGCCACCAGAGATCAGGATCGGTAGCACTGCGGGCGGTCATGGCCAGCAGACCCAAGAAGAGGATCGCGGCGAACAGCAGGCGCTTGTCTGTAAGAAGGATCATGAATGTTGGACCCGGCAATTATAGAATCGGGGACTACTGGAAGACTCCGTATGACGTTAGCCGATCTTAATCGAAGCAAAGAACGACTGGCGGGCATTTTTCTTCTCGGGCTGACGTTGCTTAACTTTGTCGGCACGCTGCACCTTATTTGGTTCTTACGAAATGGATATCAGGATTTCACCGCGTTTTACCACGGAGCCGAGATGGTCCGCGCGGGCCAGGCGGCGCAACTGCACGATTTACACCCTCCGTTTGAGGAGCTGCTGTTTGTGCCTTTGACATACCTGAGTTATTTTCCGGCGTACGCGGTTTGGACCTTTTTGAATGTCGTCATGATGATGCTGAGTTTGGGAATGGTCAGACGGACATTCGCGGAAACGAAACGACTCAGTCCGCTGTTCTTGATTTTGAGCGTGGCCGCCTTCGCGCCGGCTGTCAGGGCATTGATGCAAGGACAGGATTCGGTTCTGCTTCTGCTGCTGGTGACTATAAGCCTGTTTTTGCTGGTGAAAGGCCGCGTTGTTTTGGCGGGCGCGGTGCTCGGATGTGGGTTGTTCAAGTTCCATCTAGTGCTTCCGCTGGCGCTGGTGCTAGCGGTGCGACGGCCGCGATTGTGGTTGGGGCTCTGCCCAGTGGCGGCGGTGCTGGTGGCCATCTGGGCGATGATGACGGGATGGCATGGGATCGCTGACTACGGGCACGTCGTTGTTGATGTGGAGAATCATGGCGCAGGCGGCACACCGATCGCGGAAATGCCGAACCTCCGCGGGTTGATCGCGGAACTTGCGGGGAAGAGCGGTGGAAGCTCCGTCACCGTGGCGGCGATTGTGTGTGCGACGGCCGCGCTCGGGATCGTGTTGTGGAAAGTTGGGAGGCGAGCAACCGGGGCTCGCTTCGGGTTCGCAGCGGCCAGCGTGACGTGCATTCTGGTTGGCTATCACGCAGTGACCCACGACCTGACACTGCTGCTGCCGGTCGTGCTCATGCTATTCTCGGCGCCCGGGGCGGCGACGCGCTCGGAGATGCGCTTGGATGCGGCCCTGTTCATCGTGGTGTATGCGAGCCTATTTATGGGCTCATGGTTCTGGCCATGGCTGAATCCCTGGTGGTGGATTCCGATGGTGGTTTGGATTTGCAGGAAGTATGGAAGCGTGGATGCGGCAGCTTCCGGCAACAGCCAAGTAGCTCGGAGCGGTCCCCCCCCGCTCAACGGCGAAATTTCTGATTGGGCGAGAAATGTTCACGAAGCGTTGTAACATCCAGATTCCCTTAGATCGGCGATGAGGTCGGGCATTTTCCATAAATCGTTGTGGCTGTTTTTCGCGGCTGCGGTCTGTGCGGTGGGCATGTGGACTTACGCAGAGCGAAGGGCGCCGATGGCGGAGGGGCCAGGATGATCACCGTCAAACGAATTGCGGCCTCTCCGGTGTTTATTTTTGGAGCAGCACTCGCTACACGCCTGGCCAGCGCAACCTACATTCTCTCCAGCAGATTTGGGCCTCAACTGCTCTTTGTGCGGAATGAGCCGTCGCATATTGCCGCAGCCTTAGTCTCTGGCCTGGGTTTCTCGTCACCCTATGCCGGCGCACCGAACGCGCCGACCGCTCAGCAGCCTCCTCTATATCCCTTGATGTTGGCTGGCATATTTAAGCTGTTCGGAATCTGTACGGTAGCATCGGCATGGACGGCGGTGTTAGTCAATGCTTTAGCCGGTGCTGTCACCGCCGTGTTGCTTTACCACGTGGGGAGAATCCACTTCGGCGAGACGGTCGGCACTTTGGCGGCTTGGCTCTGGGTGCTGCCCTGGATGTACCAAACCAACGCATTCTCCGTGAGCCTGACGACCGCTTACTTAGCGGCCTTAGGGCTTACCGCTCTATTCTTGTGGGATCCGAAAAGGCTCGAAGGGAACCGCAGATGGTTGGTTCTCGGCGTTTATTCGGGGCTGCTCGTTCTCCTTCAGCCGTCGCTTCTGACCGTTGTTTTGGTTTACGGAGGCTGGCTCGCTGTTTCGAAAGGCTCCTCGCCGCGAGTCTTGATCGCCTTGGCCGGATTTCTACTGACACTGGCTCCTTGGACTGTAAGAAACTACGTCACATTCGAGCGCTTCATTCCTCTTCGCGATAATCTTGGGTTGGAACTTTGGCTGGGAAACCGGCCTGGAATGCAGGGAACAGTCGACTTTTCTGTTGATTTTCCCGGCGCCGATCCCGCTAACTACGCGCGGCTTGGCGAACTGCGCTTCATGGATGGAAAACTTGAGGCATCCAGTAAGTTCATCCGGAGCGCCCCCACGGCCTTTATCGGGCGCGTACTCAGGCGTATGGTGGAGTTTTGGTACGTTCCTTATCCTTTTCCGTGGATTGCGGTCTCGATCTTGGGATGGCTCGGAGCCACGTGGGCAATACGAAAAGACAGAAATGGATGGGTCTGGCTCACCATGCTGACGGTTTTTCCGCTGGTATATTACGTTACCCACAACTTTCCCACTTACAGGCATCCGATAGAACCGCTCATTGTCTTGCTGGCCGCAAATGCCATCGTCGAAATCATCGCTCAGGCAAAGAAGGCCGTCGCAACCAAGAAATTTCCGATTGGACGATGAATGTCACCGGAGCGTTGTAATATCCAGATTCCCTTAGATCGGCGATGAGGTCGGGCATTTTCCATAAATCGTTCTGGCTGTTTCTCGCGGCTGCGGTTTGCGCGGTGGGCATGTGGACTTACGTCGAGCGCGTGCTGATTCCGCATCAGATTTCCGACGCCACCGCACATGACCGGCCGCGCGGCAATCTTTCCGATCTCTATCCTCGCTGGCTGGGCGCGAGGGAACTACTCCTTCATGGCCGGGATCCTTATAGCGCCGAGGTCACGCGCGAAATTCAAGCCGGATACTACGGCCGTCCCCTCGATCCTTCGCGGCCCGCCGACCCAAAAGACCAGCAAGCTTTCGCATATCCAGCGTACGTCGTTTTCTATTTGGCGCCTACGGTCCGTCTTCATTTTGAAATCGTGCAAAGGGCATTTTTCTGGATTCTGGTGGGCATAACGGCGGCCAGCGTTTTTCTCTGGCTTCGCGTGTTGGGTTGGACAGTCGCACCTTCAGTGCAGGCCGCCATGGTGGCCCTGACCCTGAGCAGCCAGCCCGTGCTGCAGGGACTCAAGCTGCAACAGTTCAGTCTGTTCGTTGCCGCCATGTGCGCGGCGTCGATGGCGCTGCTGGCTGCGGGATGCCTGATTCCCGCTGGTATTCTGCTGGCCCTGGCGACCATCAAGCCTCAACTCGTGTTGCCTTTGCTGCTGTGGCTCGGCCTGTGGAGCCTCGGCGACCTGAGGCGCCGCTACCGCCTAGCTGCCTCATTTCTTATCGTCATGGCTGTTCTCTGCGCTGCTTCGGAATGGTTTTTGCCGCACTGGATCGGGCGCTTCTGGCACGCGGCTGGTGCCTACCTGCAATACACACAAGCGGCCCCAATTCTGGAGTCCGTCCTCCCCTACCCGTGGGGCAGACTACTGGAAGTGTTGTTTGCAGGGATCACCGCGGTGGTTTGCTGGAAGCAGCGCAAACAGGCGGAAAATACCGGCGCATTCCAGTCGTCCGCCTGTCTTGTGATGGCGCTGACCGTACTCACGGTACCCACGTTTTCTCTCTATAATCAAGCGTTGCTGCTGCCTGCCATCCTCCTGATCGCCCGCGATCGACGAATGATCTGGGGACGGAACCTGGTCAGCCGCGCCCTCCTGATCGCGGTTACCGTATTATTGGCGTGGCCATGGTTCTGTTGCACCGCGCTGGCGGCGCTTTCCTTTGCCTTATCGCAGGAAGCGGTCGAGCGCGCATGGGCAGCACCGCTTTGGACGGTGCCACAGATCCCCCTGGGAGTGGCTGCCCTCATGCTGCTCCATCATTATCAGAATCAGAAAATATTTGCTGCGCCGGCAGGGCGGAGAGGTTGAGGTAGGACTCAATGAAGCCGCGCTATGGGCATTACTGGATCAGTTTGCTCCTGGGCGTGGCCCTCGTCCCTGTTTTGCGACGACTGCACCTTCCGGTCAGGTTCGATTGGAAAGCGCTTGCAACCGCGTACTGGATCCTGACGATGCAGTCCGTATTCCTTGCAGCGATGCTGTGCCTGATCGGCCTGCCCGCGGAGGCGATAGCGAGAACTCTTGTCGATCGTTGGCGTCGCGAACCGCTTCGCATCGTTCTCTTGCTGCTCTATGTCATGGTTCTGGGCTGGACATTCCCTTGGATGACAGCGGTGGTTCTGACTGTCAACACCGTCGCCATACTCGAATTCCACGAGCGGAAGCCCCACCAGTTGCGGCAGGCCGCGGGTGCGGTGCTACTGCCCGCTCTTTATGTGCTTGCCGGTTTTCTGCTGGTGCCCGCTTACAACGACATCATCGCCACGGTTCGTTTCAATTTCGCATATGATGCCGCATTCAATGCGATGGACAGGTGGATGCTTCATGGATGGTCCGTTTCCGATCTGTCGCACTGGGCGATAGGAAGATTTCCGCTTCCCTTTTTCCGCTTTTTGGAATTCATTTATTTCGGCATGTTTCCTCAGATTGGGGCGGCCATTCTCCTCGCCAGTGTTTCTGGCGGGAAGAACCGTGGAATGCAGTTCGTAGGCACGATTCTCATGGCATACTATCTTGCCCTCGGGCTGTTTTACTTATGGCCGAGCCAGGGTCCTTATTCCTTGTGCCCCGAGCATTTCTCGCGGTTTCCCGCCCCTTTGCAGGTGTACACCATCCAAAAAAACATGATGGCGCAGGCGATGGCGCTTTGGAATCATGTTCCGACCCAGCGCATCTCCGGATACTTCATCGCTTTCCCCTGCATGCATATCGCCCAGCCACTCATCGTGATGTGGTACTTGCGCCGCTGGAAACGAATGTTGATTTTCCTGGGCGCTTATGACTGTCTGTTGATTGTGTCCATTCTTCTTCTGGAGTGGCACTACCTTGTCGATATCATCGGGGGCATATTAGTCGCTGGGATTGCCATAGCGATAACCGACAATTCGGCCTAGTGAAACCGTTGGATTGGGAACGGCTCTGAAACCATGCGCTTAAGCAATACCGCTCTGGACGGTGACCGAGATTCCCCTGGGAATGGCTGCCCTGATACTGGTGCATTATTATGAGAGGACTTTTACCGCGCCGGTAAGGGCAGGCACGTCGTAGAATGCTTGCGGGGCCTCTGCCAGTTTGCTGGCATGATGGCCGCAGGAGAGTCCAGCATAAAATGTCGGCTATTTCGCATTCGGGCATATCTACCGTCTTCCCCATCGCGATCTTCGTACAGGGGAGCGATCAGCAGACGCTGTCGCTGAATCACACCCCCTACACGGTGGGCCGCAAGGTGGATCGCGACCTGGTGATCGCCGACCCGCGCGTGTCCCGCGAGCATGCTCAGATCGTGGCGGAAGACGGCGAGTTCTTTGTCGTCGACCTGGGCAGCAAACACGGCACCTTCGTCAATGGCGAGAAGGTTGACCGTCACAAGCTGCAGCGCAACGACCGGCTGGAATTTGGCGCGCGCGATATTGCCTATCTGATCTTCCACCCGCTGCACACGACCTCGAACACGGCGCGGGAGTTTCTAAGCCAGATCTCGGGCATTCAGATTGCCCCGGAAGCCAGCGACCTCGAAAAACTCACGCTGTTCATGGAAGCGGCGCGCAAGCTGAACACCATCGGCGTGCTCGATGAAATCCTGGTTACACTACTCGATGCCACGCTAAAACTGACTCGCGCCGAACGCGGCTACATCTTCCTGCGCGATCTCGGCGGAACCCTGACGCTGGCTGCGGGGCGCAACTCGAAGGGCGAGGCACTGCTCGACGACACGACAATTTCGCGTTCGGTTCTTGAAGGCGCCTTGACCTCTAACTCCGAATACCTGGTCACTGACACCAGTCAGATGCTCGACGTAAAGGAGCGGCGAAGCATTGTCGCCTTCGACCTGCGAACTGTGATCTGCATGCCCCTGCGCAAGCCTTTGGTGCAAACCACCCGCGCCGATCAACCAGCCGGTGGGGAAGTGATGGGCGCTCTCTATGTCGATTCGCGCTTTGCCTCGCGCGATATCACCAGCGTCAGCCACGATATTCTGCGTGCGATCGCGATGGAAGCTGCCCAGCTAGTCGAAAACGCGCGCCTGGTGCAGGCCGAAGAAGCCGGGCGCCGTTACCAGCAGGAACTGGGGATCGCAGCCTCCATTCAGCAGCGTCTGTTGGCGGTGACCCTTCCCGAAGTTTCTTTTGCGCGGGTGAACGGAAAAAACTTGTCCTGCAAAGAAATCGGCGGCGATTTCTTCGAAGCCGTGAACACGCCGCAAGGCCTGGCTGTCGTTCTCGCCGACGTCAGCGGCAAAGGAGTCTCGGCCGCCCTGCTGGCTTCCATTCTCCAGGGCATGGTCTACTCGCAACTCATTTCCGGCATGCCACTCGTGGAGATCGTCGACGCGGTCAATCGCTTCTTCACCTATAAGCACATCGGTGAGAAATACGCGACTATGATCATTACTCGCCTGCGCAGCGACGGCGATCTTGAATATGTCAACTGCGGGCACATTCCACCGGTGTGGATCTGCGGCAAAGAGGTGCTCCGGCCATCCCACGGCAACCTGCCCGTGGGCCTGCTGGCGGATGCGACTTACTCGAGCGATCGCTGCCAGATGAAGGCCGGGGACCGGTTGATCCTGGTGACCGATGGCGTCACCGAAGCCGAGAACGCCCGCGGAGATATGTTTGACAGCGAACGCCTCGAACAGGTGGCGGGGAAGAGCACGTCGATGGAGGACATCTTTACCGCCGTCGCCGCTTTTTGCGGAGGCACGCCGCTCAACGACGATTGCACCGTAGTCGAATTGTCCTACACCGGCAGCTAAGGGTTTGCGTCCTTGTGAATCTCAACCGTTGACCAAGTCTTATCGGCGGCGTGGCACAGCTTTTCCAGCGCGCAATCGGCGCACTTCGGACCCCTCGCCACGCAAAGCTTCCGCCCGTGCCAGATCACTTCGTGGGAAAAATCTGTCCACCGCTCGCGAGGAATAATTCGCATCAGGTCTTCTTCAATTTTTTTCGCATCTTCCTGCTTGGTCAGTTCCAGACGGCGTGAAATCCGCGTCACGTGCGTGTCCACGACGACACCTTCATTCTTTTTGAACCACGTTCCGAGCACGACATTCGCTGTCTTGCGCGCCACTCCCGGGAGGCTCAGCAAGTCCTCCATCGTTTGCGGCACGTTCCCGCCAAAGTCCGCGACCACCTTCCGCGCCGCGCCCACCACCGATTTCGACTTGTTGCGAAAGAAGCCGGTCGAGCGGATATCGGGCTCCAACTGTTCCGGCTCAAGCGCGGCGAAATCCTGAACGGTCGGATACTTTTCAAACAGCACCGGAGTGACCATGTTCACCCGCGCGTCGGTACATTGCGCGGAAAGAATCGTCGCCACCAGCAACTCCCACGCGCTGTGGTGAATGAGAGCGCAAGTCGCGTTGGGATAAAGCTGGTCAAGACCCGCAATGATCCGACCGACCCGCTCCGGCGCCAAAGGGTCATACCCAGACGCAGATTTCTTTTTCAGAGCAACCGCCTTGGGCGCCTTCCCAGCGTTAAGCGGCGCTCGACCGGCAGTGGGACGCGCGGACGCATTCTTCGCATTTCTACCCTGCAATGATTGCGTACCCTTCAACGGCGCACTCTTTAGCGCCGCACCCATGGCCCGGCGCGCACCCTCTTGTCGTCCGCTGCGACTCGGTTGACGCGGCACATTTCCGCGGGGCATC
>JBEKFN010000094.1:0-11798 GCA_050013295.1 Terriglobales bacterium | reverse complement strand
CCAACCGCGCGCGCTGGGGGCCCCGGGATGGCGGCATGAATGCGCGAGGTGGAAATCAGGTAAGTGCGTTCGAGGACGGGATGCACGTACTCGTCGAGACCCTCGCCGGCGCGGCAGAAGGGACAGGAGTGCGGCGAAGCGCCGGTGGAAAGAGCTTCGAGCGCCCGCATGTTGATGCCGATCAACTGCTCGGGGGCGATACCGACGAAATCAGCAAGGGAGCGATTGACGCGGAGAACGTTGTGCTGCTCGTCGTGGACCACGATGAAATCGCTGATGGCATCGAAGACTTCCAGCCAGTGGCGGTTGGCCTGCTCCATGCGGGTGAACAGGCAGGCATTCTCGAGCGCGATACTGGCATGGCCGGAGATGGCGCGCAGCAGTTGGTTATCTTCGATGGCGGGCGGGGCGCCGCGGTCGGCGAGACAAAGAACGCCGACGAGTTCGCCCGATGAGCCGGCCAGCCGGACCAGGGTGCAATCGGTCCAGTCCAGACTGGTGGCGAGAGCGGAACCCAGCATCTCGCCGGCCGGGGCGAAGGCGACGTCGGTGGAATATTTCGGCAGGGCCGCAGTGAGCGCCTGGCTGAAGCGGCGGAGCAGGGGCTGGTCGCTAACCTCAACGCTGACTTCGGAGTCGCCCCGGCACATCAGGACGGTGTCCGTCGCCGAGGTCTGGAAAAGGCTGAGGGCGACACAGCGGGCTCCCAGCAGTTCAGCGGCGCGAACCGCGAGGTTGCGCATGAACTCGGGCAGATGCAGGATGTTGTTGAGTTCGAGGGCGAGCGTGACCAGGGCCTCGGCGCGGCGGCGATGCTCCTCGGATTGGTGCAGGTTGTGGGTAAGTTCGAGAGCGACGGCAACTTGCGCGGCCAGAGCGCGGGCGCGGCGGACGTCTTCGTCGTTGATGGGCCCGGGCTCGATGCGGTCGAGCACACCGAATATCCCGAGCACATCGCCGTTCGAACCGAGCAGGGGCACAGCGAGGAGTTGGCGGATTTGGAAAGCGGCCACGAAATCCAAATCCGCGCCCGGAGTTTTGGCGGCGTCTTCGGTGAAGAACACATTTTTTTTCTTCAGCGTGAGGGTGGCGGCGCCATCGGCGAGGGGGATATCGAGGGGACGGACGACGCCGTTCTCCACTGCCCAGCGAATGTGGAAGGTGTCCTTTTCATCGAGAAGCCCGATGAAACAGCGCTGGAATCCGAGGAAACTGGCGGCCCGGAGCACGGAGGTCCGCATGAACTCGTCAAGCTTTCCGGCGGAACCGAGCTCAAAGGAAATCTCGAGGATTTCGTGCAGTTCGTGGGCCTGGGCGCGCGCCATGCCGTACAACTCGGCGTTGGCGATGGCGACCGCGCCAAAACCGGCCAGGGCGGAAACCAAGGTTTTGTCTTCCTGAGTAAATGGGTGAGCGGAGTGAGGGTAAACCAGAATTGCACCGTGCGAGCGCGAGGTGCGAAAGGGCGCGGCGATGAGAACTCCGGGCGGCGAGTCTTCTCCAAAATGAGAGGCGCCGTCGATGCTCACCGTAATACGCTCGCCGGCGGCGACGGCGCGGGCGGCGATCTCGAGCGCAGAGCGCAGGTCGTTCTGTTCGAAACGCGAACGGATGGAGAGAGCGAGCCTGGGGAGGTCGGTCGACACCGCCTGCAACTGGAACACTTTCTCTGGTTGGACCTTCTCTTGGAGAAGAAAGACGAGCACGGCGGGCGAATGCAGGAGCACGCGGAGGCGGTCGGCGATACTCTCCATCACGGCGGCGGCGTCGGGCAAGCCATGCAGTGCGGTGGCGACTTCGACCAGAAGGCTGGCGCGGCGATGCTCTTCGCGGGACAGCTGATTCAAGCGGAGGGCTTCGAGTGCGGTGCCGAGCTGGGCCGCCAGGATGGTGACTTTGGCCACCGAATCATCGTTGAAGGCGGCATCTGGCGCGCTGTGCACGAAGGCGATGGCGCCGATCACTTCGCCTGAAACCAGCAAAGGCGCGGCCATGGCGGCGTGCGCTTGGCGTTCGGCCAGCCAGCGGTAACGGGTGGCGTCGACATGGTTGAGGAAGAAGGGGCGACGCCTCTGAACCGCCTCTAGGGCGATGGAGGGGTCATTGGATTGGTCATGGGATGAGTCATTGGATGAATCTGCGGGGCGCAGGCGAATGCCGCGAAAGGGCTCGATTTGGTCGCCATCGGCTTCAGCCCCGACGAGCTCACCGCTGGAGGAGCGCCTCCAAAAGTAAGCGC
The DNA here is from genome assembly GCA_050013295.1 of Terriglobales bacterium. GTDB lineage: Bacteria > Acidobacteriota > Terriglobia > Terriglobales > Acidobacteriaceae > Acidiflorens. Next base: position 9,559 of record JBEKFN010000094.1, on the reverse strand, counting down.
CGGTGGCATGGAAGAAAGCGCGAGTGAGGGCGCAGAAGGAGCGGATGAGCTGGCTGGTATCGCTGCTTTGGAAAGCGGCCCGGGAAAGCTCGAGGAGGAGCTTCTGAAAAGCCGCGTCAGACTGAGACGCGTCCCGGGGCTGCGAATTTCCATTATCGCTGGTCAGTGCGCACCATTCGCTTAAGCTAAGCGGTTGAAAACAATTGTCTTATAAATAAAACCTACGCTTGATTCTCAAATTGAGTCAAGGAAATAGGAGGGGGCAGTATCGAGTTGTGAAACGGTACAGGGGTGATATGGGCGTCTCATTTTGTGATCGGGTGATCGGGTCATATGGTGATCGGGTCATCGGGTGATCGGGTCATCGGGCGATCTAAATTCTAATGCGACTCGCTTGTGACTTTCGATCACCCGATGGCCCGATCTACCCGATGGCCCGATGACTTGTTCATGGCCTTGCGGAGACACGAAAGTAATGCAAAGAAAGAACTTTTGATACCCGCTGGGGTGGTCCGTACACGAATATAGATACGTGCGTAACAACAAGGGAGGAACGTGTCTATGCGAGCCCTACATCGGCTGTTCGCGGTGGGTCTGCTGCTGATTAGCGGATGCGTCGCAACCAGTGCTCCCCTGGCATGGGGACAGGATGAAATCAACCGAAAAACAAAGAGCAGGGTGGCGCCAGTGTATCCGGAACTGGCAAAACGCATGAACCTCACGGGCGTGGTCAAGATCCTAGTCACGATCGCCCCCAACGGGTCGATTAAGGACGCCAAGCTGGTTGGAGGGCATCCGGTGTTGGCGAACGCCGCGCTGGATGCGGTGAAGAAGTGGCGTTACGAGGCGGGTCCGGAAGAGTCAAAGGGGATTGTGGAATTCCGTTTTACCCCGAACCAGTAAGAGGGCATGGTCGAGCCCGAGCGCTGAGTGAGGAAGGTTGGAGTATGAATATCGGGAAAAAACTATATATAAGTTTCGGCGTCATTCTATCGATGGTCCTAGTGCTTCTGGCGATCAACCTGATCGCGGTGCAACGCGAGCACGAAACCAAGGCGGCGGCGCAGCGCTCGATCGACATGACCGAGGCGACGTCATTGGTCCGCATGGAGATGATGCAGAACCGGCTTCACCTGCAGAACTACCTGCTCAGCGGGGACATTCGCAACGTGGAGAAAATGAATGACGGGGAACACCGTTTGAGCGACGCGCTGCACCACTCGCTGGATCTAGCGAATTCCGCGCAACAGCGCAGCAGTCTGGAAAAGGTGCAGGGGTTGGAGCAAGCTTGGGGAACCGATTTCGCGAACGCGCTGGTGGACAAACGCCGGGCCGTGGACAGCGGCAATGCGACGGTGGCCGAACTGCAGATTTTCTACCTGCAAAAGGATCCCAACTCCTGGATCTCGCGTTCGAGCGACGTTCTGGACGATATCGACCGGGAGAACCGGCAATTGCTGGAGGAGCGGCGGCACTCCGATGAACTGGCCGCGACGTTTACGATTCTGGCAGCGGCAATCAGTTCCATGTTCGCGCTGAGTCTGGGCATCGTCATAGCGTATCGGACCGCGACCGGGATCACGAAACCGCTGAACGGGCTGATTCACGTGGCGGAGCAGATCGGCCAGTCCGGGAATCTGAATCACACGATCGACGTTCAGGGGCAGGATGAGATCGGGCAACTGGCCCGGACTTTCGACTCGCTGGTGAAGTACCTGAAGGAAATGGCGGCGGTTTCCGAAGCCATCGCGGGCGGCAACCTGGCGGTGGAAGTGCGTCCGCGGTCGGCCAACGACACGCTGGCGATCGCCTTCACGAGCATGGTGGACGGCCTGCGCGGACTGGTGCGCAACGTGCGCGACGCCGCTACGCAAGTAGCCAGCGCTTCCTCCCAGGTAGCCAGTTCTTCCGACGAGTCGGCGAGGAACAGCCTGCAGACCTCTTCGGCCATCGATGAAGTGACGAGCACCATGCACGAAATGAGCGTGAACGTGCAAAACATGGTGAAGAGCACGCAGACCCAGGCATCGAGCGTCAGCGAAACCTCGGCCTCCATCGACGAGATGGTGACTTCGATTCAGCGGGTGGCGGATACGGCGAAGGTTCTGCTGGATATCTCGAACCGTTCGCGGGAAGAAGTGCACAACGGCATCGGGACCATGGAAAAGGCGACCGACGGCCTGAACCGGATCAATACGACGATCCACGCTTCGGGCGAGATCATCGACGCGCTGGGCAACCGGGCGGACAACATCGGCAAGATCGTTGAAGTGATCGACGATCTGGCGGAGCAGACCAACCTGCTGGCATTGAATGCCGCCATCGAAGCGGCGCGGGCGGGAGAACACGGATTGGGATTCGCGGTGGTGGCGGACGAAGTCCGGAAGCTGGCGGAGAAATCGGCGCAGTCCACGAAAGAGATTTCCGAACTGATCGGGAGCATCCAGAAGGAAGCGCGCAAAGCGGTCGAAAATATGGAGAAGAGCACGACCATCGTGAACGAAGGACTGAATCTGGGACAGGAACTGAATGGGGCGCTGCGAAAAATTTCGAACGTAGTGGCCGAGGTTTACAAGTTTGCGCAGGAGATCGGGGCGGCCACCAACGAGCAGTCGCACGGCTCTTCGCAGATCGCGCGCGCCACTACGCGGCTGAACGAAATCACGCACGAGATCAACTCGGCGGTGGAAGAGCAGGCTTCCGGGGCGCAGGCGGTGGTGCAGGCCATGGAGCGCATGCGCGAACTGGTGCAGTCGAACACGTCGGGTTCCACCGAACTGGCCGCTTCCTCCGATCAGATGTCGAAGATGTCGCGGGGCCTGCTGGATTCGATGGACCGTTTTGAGCTGCGGTCGGACAACAAGACGAACGGCAAAACGAACGGCAATATGAACGACAGCGCACCGGGGTACAAGTACTCAGCCCGCACCGCGGCGGCGGGATCTCAATAAGGAATTTCATTCATGAGCAAGGAAACACACATTGTGGGCTTTCGCGTGGGCCGTGCGACCTACGGCGTGCCCATCACGTCGCTGCATGAGATCGTGCGCGTGCCGGAGATCACCGCGGTGCCGGACGCGCCCGATTATCTGGAAGGGGTCATTAATCTGCGCGGGAAGATTGTCTCGGTGGTGGATCTGCGGAAGCGGTTTGGGCAGCCGTCGAGCGGACTCGACCGGCGCAACCGCATTCTGGTCGTGGAACACCGGGGCCGGCTGGCGGGCATGATTGTGGACTCGGCGTCGGAAGTGCTGAAGATCCCCGAAAGTGAAATCGAAGCCGCGCCCGCCATGATGCAGGAAGGCGGACTGGACTGTGTGACGGGCCTGGCCAAGTACCAGGGACGGCTGGTCATTCTGCTGGATATCAGCAAAGTATTAGGGGCGCCCGAGGTGGGCAGCGAGCCGGCGGCAGAAAAAGCGGCGGCCGCGAGTGGCAAGGCGGGGACAGGAACAAGAACAAAGAGCGCCTCGGCTGGGAAGTAGCAAGAACCGACTCCAAATGAACACGAGTGAAACGACCGCATTCACCGAAACGGAATTAAAACTCCTGCAGACGCTGATCTACCAGGAGTGCGGAATGCACTTCGACGAACGGCGCACCTCGTTCCTGCAGGACCGTTTGCAGCGCCGGTTGAAGGAATGCCAACTGGATTCGTTTTACAGCTACTATCGTCTGCTCATCAGCCAGCCGGGAAAACAAGAATTGTCGTGCCTGCTGGAAAACCTCACGGTCAACGAGACCAGCTTCTTCCGCAACAAGGCGCAACTCGACCTGTTTCAGCGGGAAGTGATGGAAGACATTCTGCGGCGCAAACAGGAGTGCCGGGACTTCGGCGTGAGAATCTGGAGCGCGGGCTGTTCCACGGGACAGGAAGCCTACACCCTGGCCATGCTGGTGGCGGATGCGCTGTCGTACTACTACATGCGCACCGCCGTGTCGTCGGAGGCGCGGGTACCGAAGCCTCTGATACCCGGACCGTGGCGGGTGGAGATCCTGGCCAGCGACATCAACTACTCGGTGTTGCGCACGGCGCAGGAGGCCTCCTACAGCGAGCACCAGATGGCGGGAGTGGACTATGGCTACCGCTTGCGCTACTTCGACAAAGTGGGCGAGCGCTATGCGGTGAAGAAGGGCGTCAAGGAACTGGTGCACTTCGACTTTCACAATCTGAAGACGGAATACCTGCCGCAGCGCAACGACATCATTTTTTGCCGCAACGTGATGATGTATTTCGACGAACCCGAACAGAAGCGGCTGGTGGAAAAATTTTATCGTTGCTTGAATCCCCGGGGCTACATGTTTGTCGGCCATGCCGAGAGCCTGCTCGGGCTGACGGAAAAATTTCAGATGGTGCATCACAACAGCGGTACGGCCTACCAGCGAGTCGAGGTAAGCATGTGACCGTTCCCCCCGAGGATCGGATGAGCGAGCTCCGCCAGTTGTTCTTCGAGACCGCGGCGGAACTGGTGCAGAAGCTGAACGACGAAGCGATGCAACTGGAGAAATCGCCCGACGATGCGGAGACGGCGCGCAGCCTGCGGCGGACGGTGCACACGCTGAAGGGAGACTCGGCCGCCTGCGGCTTCCGGGAGCTCAGCGAACTGTGCCATGAGTTCGAGGACGTGCTGACGCTGGGGAACACGGTGGCAGCGGCTTCGGTTCCCGAGATCGCGCTCCGCGCGGCTGATGTGTTTGCGGCCTTGCTGGAAGCGTACCAGAAGGGGACAAAGCTACCCAGCATCCAGTCTTTGCGGGCGGACATTGCCCGTCTGGCACACCCGGCGCGGGACGGGGCGGGCAAAGCCCCGCAGAAGAAAAAGAAAGCCGCCGCGAAGACCAGCCGCTGGTCGGAATACGAACAACTGGCGATGGCCCGCGCGGTGGCGATTGGCAAGAGCGTTCATCACGTGGTAGTGGAGATCGACCCGCAGTGCGCCATGCCCATCGCCGGACGCCAGATGATCCAGTTGGCCCTGGCGGAACTGGGCGAGGTGCTGGCCCTCTATCCGGCGGAAGACAGTCTCGATCCCATAAAACAAATCGAAGCGGCGCTGGTGTCGGAAAAACCGGTAGAGCAGATACGGGCTAGGTGCAGCATCCCCACCATTGCGCTGAATGCAAAAGTCAAGGCCTTGCGCGTCCCAGCGCCGTTGGCGCGGCTTCCGCAGGCTTCCGCCGCCGCTTCCGAAGGCAGCGCCGCTGAAGGCATGAACGAGGCTGCGTTGCCGGCGCCCGCCGCGGCCGCTGCCGGCGACACTGCCCGTTGCCCTATGAACAACGCTAACGACGTTCCCGCCGCTGCGGAACCGGCGGCGGCGCCCGGCATGCCGAGCGGCCCCGACAACCTGCTGCGCGTGGATGCGGAAAAAATCGACAGCGTGCTCAATCTGGTCGGTGAACTGATCCTGGCGAAATCGATGTTGCAGCAGGCGCTCCTCGAATTTGGCGCGCGCTTCCCGAAGGATGGGCTGCGGGGAAAATTCGCCGACGCCATGGTGTTTCAAGGGCGGGTCTTGAACGACCTGCAGCACGCGGTCATGAAGATTCGCATGGTCCCGGTCGATCAACTGTTCCGCCGCTTCCCGCGCATCGTGCGGGACGTTGGGCGCCAGTGCGGCAAAGAAGTGGAACTCATGATCAAAGGCGGGCAGACCGATCTCGACAAAAGCATTCTGGATGCGATTGCCGAGCCCATGACCCACCTGGTGCGAAATGCGATCGGCCATGGCATCGAGAGCGGCGAGGAACGGGTTCGCGCCGGCAAACGCGCGCAGGGGGCATTGCGGCTGGACGCATATCACCAGGGGAACCAAGTCGTGATCGAGGTCTCGGACGATGGGCGCGGCATCGATGGGGAAAAAGTAAGGCGGCGCGCCCTCGGCCAGGGATTGCTGAACGCCGACCAGGCGGGTCGCCTGACCGAAGCGGAGACTCTGGATCTGATCCTGCGGCCGGGCTTCTCCACGGCGGAGGAGATCACGGAAATTTCGGGCCGCGGCGTGGGCTTGGATGTGGTGCAGAACGTGCTAGCGCGCCTGAAGGGAACGGTGCAGATCGAAACCGCGCCGGCACGAGGCACAACCTTCCGTTTGCGGCTTCCGCTGACTCTGGCGATCATTCGGGCGCTGCTGTTCCGGGTGGAGCAGCGGCTCTACGCGCTGCCGTTGAACGCGGTGTCGGAAATCGCGCGCACGGTGGAAGAAAATATTCATCAGGTGGAGCACTACGAGGTGCTGCAACTGCGCAACGACGTGTTGCCGCTGTTGCGCCTGGGCTCGAAGCCCGCGATTGGGCCGGAAACGGCGCGGCGCAAGGTCTTCGTGCTGGTCATCAACAGCGGGGACCACAAGTTCGGCCTGGTCGTCGACGCGCTCGAGGGCGAAGACGAGTTGGTCATCAAGGCGCTCGACGACCAGTCGATCACGACCGACCTGGTAAGCGGGGCTTCGATTCTGGGCGATGGGCGGGTGGTTCTCATTTTGAACATGATCGCCCTGATGGATCGCTTCACGCGCGGGCGGACCAATGCCACGGGCGCGCGGATGGCGGGTCTGCTGTCGAGTGTCGTACCAGCGAAGACGAGCGGTGGCGGAATCCTGACGGGTGAGACGCGGGCCCGCGGCGCGGCCGGGGGCCAGTCATGAAAAAGCCGGTGCGGGTGCTGGTGGTCGATGACTCGGCGCTGATGCGCAAGCTGATTCCCAAGATCCTCGAAGCCGACGACGAGATCGAGGTGGTGGGCACGGCGATGGACGGCTATTTCGGGCTGAAGAAAATCGGGGAGCTGTCGCCGCAAGTGGTGACGCTCGATTTGGAAATGCCCGGAATGAACGGGATCGATACGCTGAAGGAAATCATGCGGCGCTACCGGCTGCCGGTGATCGTGGTCAGTTCGCATAGCACAGCCGGGGCGTCGATCACGCTCAAGGCGCTGGCGCTCGGCGCCTTCGATTTCGTGGCCAAGCCGCAGGATGTTTCCGCGCACATGCCCGAAATTGCGGCCGAGTTGATCAAGAAAATCCATGCCGCGGCGCAGAGCGCGGGGGTGCAGGCGCAGTTCCTGCCGGGAGAAGTCCAGGGCGCGAGGACGGGCAAGCTGCGGCCGGTGGCGCCGACGCACATCGTTGCCATCGGCGTTTCCACGGGCGGTCCGAATGCCTTGCAATACCTGTTCTCGCACCTGCCGGCGGATTTTTCGGGCAGCATCCTGGTGGTGCAGCATATGCCGGACGGGTTCACGGAACTGTTTGCCAAACGGCTGGACGAGAGCTGCCCGATCCGGGTAAAGGAAGCGCAATCGGGCGACTTGCTGGTGGCCGGGCGGGCGCTGATTTGTCCGGGAAACCGGCACATGAAAGTGAAGAAATTGCCGCTGGGCAACGTGGCGGTGCTGGGGGATGACGCCCCGGTGAACGGGCATCGTCCTTCGGTGGATGTGCTGTTCCACAGCGTAGCCGAGGAGTTTGGCCCGCAAGCCATGGCCGTATTGATGACCGGCATGGGAGAAGACGGGGCGGCCGGACTGGGAGAAATCCGCGCGGCGGGGGGATACACGGTGGCGCAGAGCCAGGAAACATGCGTGGTCTTCGGCATGCCCAAGGCGGCCATTGAACGGGGTTACGCGATGAGGGTCGCGAGCCTCCAGGATTTGCCCAAGGTCTTGCAGGCACAGTGCGGGAACGACCCCGGCCGGCGGGACGCGACCGACGTTAAGCAGGCAACCAGTGCCGGAAGTAACTAGGGTATCTTCGGTTATCTACCGAAAGTGCGTAGATCGTGATTAAGTTGTAGTTTGGGAGGAGTGCCATGGAAAAGTTTGCGCCCGTAAAGCGGAGCGAGGACGGAGAGCCGGTGCGCTATCTGATCGTGGATGACTCGGTGTTCGCCCGCAAGAACCTGGTCCGGATGGTCGAAACCTTCGGCGGGCAGGTGGTCGGCGAGGCTGGCGACGGAGTTTCCGCGATCAGCGAGTACGAACGGGTCACGCCCGACATCGTTCTGATGGATATCACCATGCCGCAGATGGAAGGCATCGAGGCGGCGGAGAAGATCGTACGCGAGCATCCGAACGCGCGCATCGTGATGGTGTCGTCGGTCGGCTATCAGGAGAACATCGTCGCCGCCTTGCAGCGCGGAGCCCGCCACTTCGTGCAAAAACCGGTGAAGCCGGAAGTTCTCTATGAAGTGATCAAGTACGTAATGCGTGACGATGGAACGACGACGCGCGGCGCCGGAGCTGGAGTCTAGTCAATGCGGATGGACCTGATTCAGCCTTTCATTAACTCGGCTGACGCCGTCCTGGCACAGGGGCTGCAGTCGCCCATTTCCATCGAGAACCTGAGCATGGAAGAAGAGGCTTACCGGCGGAACGGGATCGCTGCCGAGGTTCTCTTCACGGGCGAGATCGAAGGGCGGATCATTTTTGATGTGGACGCGGGGCCGGCGGTGCAGCTCGCCACTCTTCTGGCGGGCGTCGAGGTCTCCGAGAGCGACGATCTGGTAGGCGAAGCGGTTTGTGAGCTGGCCAACCAGATCATTGGCAACGCTATCACCTCGCTCAACGACCAGGGATTTCACTTTCACGTTCGTCCCCCAACCTTGCACACTTCCGAGCAGGGCAGCAAAAGCAGTGAAGACACCGAAGCACTGGTGATGTGCTTCAATACTTCCAGCGGAAAAGTCTTTATGAATGTGGCGCTGCGCTACCACCCCTGCGGGGCGTTGGAACGCGCGGCGGTCGTGGGGTAGGAAATCGGTCGTTAGTCGTTGGTCGCTCCACTTCTCAACTCATCCGACCTTATCGTCGCGCGATACTCGACATGCATTCCGCGAACAGGGTAGTGTCCTAGATTGCCTTTTTTCACCACGGAGCCACGGAGTCACGGAGAAAACCTTGAACCTGTAAAAGCCAGAAGGGGAAGGTTTTTGCCAAGCAGTTGGGTTTCTCTGTGTCTCCGTGGCTCCGTGGTGGAACGACCAAATTAGGACACTACCGCGACATGCATTCCGTTGACGACGACGTTACGCTTACGGACCGGCAATTAGGAATACTGGATTCTGCGGCGGGTTGTCTAAGCGCGAGCCGATTGGAGCCGGCATATTCAGGATATAGGTGTCGCTGGAGGTATCGATGAAGTCGACAATCCCGCCATCGCAACTGGCCAGGTAGGCGCGGGAGCTGTCGCCGCCGGCGGCCATCATAATGCGGAAGCGCGGAGCTCGCGGGGACTGTGATGGCGAGCAAAAGGCGTCGAAGGCAGGAAATCCCGGAATCGCGATCTTGCTCTTGATGGTGTTGCTGGCGGCGTCGATCACCGTCACCTGCGGGCAGAAGTTATCGGATGCATCTTCGTAGTAAGCTCCCACATAAGCGCGACTGCCATCCGGCAGAGCCGCGACGGCGGCCACCGTCAACGGCTGGGGACTGGTCGTCGAGCAAGGGTCCGAGGCGCCGCGCAAACTGGGCGCAACGGCAGGAATCGTGATCGGGCCTCCCGCGAGAACCGTGGGGACGGACTGCGAGACATCCAGTATTGTCAACTGGGCGCCTCCCGGT
>JBEKFN010000093.1:0-11853 GCA_050013295.1 Terriglobales bacterium | reverse complement strand
GATGCCGACGACGGCGAGGAAAATAAAGGCGGGAACGTAGTTTTGCGGCATGAGGCCTCGAAAAATTGCAATAGGAGCAACTTTGAATACTAACGCCGAAGGGGCCCGGCTTCAAGGAGTCAGGTTTAAGGTCTCAGCTGTCAGGTCTCAGGCGACGAGATTGCAGGGCCGATCCGGGAGTTCGCGGGCCGGGTAGAGGCACAGGTATTCAAAACGCCAACCGCACGTGGTCGGCGCGATGGAAAAGTCAGCTGGGTCGTGCCGTCCTCGAATTGTCTGATCAGCTCCTCCGGTCATGTTCGTTGTTCCGTGGCCGCGGACTTCGCTGCGACGACTGCCCACGCCGCCGCCGCATAAACCATCAGCACTCCTACGTCAAACCATCGGTGAAGAATATGGATGACTATCGCTGCGCCGAGCACGACGATCAGAAAGCGTCCGCCGACAACCGTGGCGCGCGGGACGAGGAACAGAATGGCAGCCGCGATCTCGGCCCACGCCAGGCCCAGGCGAATGAAGTTGGGCAGCCCGGTTTTGACAAACGCATGGGCGGCTTCCGGGCTGAGCGCGTAACGCAGAGACTCCTCCAGGATCACCAAACCCAGCACCCACTGCAGGATGCGCAATGCCGCAGGCAAACGGTCGCTTATTGTGCTTTGTGTCATTTTTTCCTCTCCAAGGTTTTCTTCTCCGGAGCAGTCTTCTTCCCCGAGCGCCGCTTGATTTCAGTCAGACGGTGGCTGGCGGTGGAATCGAGATCGAGGGCGTAGAACTTCTTCAGCTCGTGAATGCGCTTGAGGGATGCCGCGCTGAAGGGAGTCTTGCCGTCGAAGGCGTGGAGCACGATGCCTTCGAGCAGGTCTCCCAGGGACAGGTCGTGATATTCGGCGAACGCCTTGAGAACTTTGAGGAGGCGTTTCTCCATGCGGACGCCGGTCTGGACTCGTTCGATGAGGAGTTGCGATTCGTCGATCATGGTACCAATGTACCATGGTACACAGTGAATAACAACTCACTTTGTCATCCAAGCAAAGCGAGGGATCTGCAGTTTTGACGCAAGATGCAGATCCCGCGCTCTTCGTTCGGGATGACAATTCATGAAGGGAGTCGCTCATGCACCGGCCATGAGAAAATGTCACGGGGTTGGTTTGCCATCGAGCCCGCCCAAAAGGAAACTGGGTTCTCTCGCTCCGCTTGGGACTTCTGAGCAGCCGAGGTCACGCTGGGAGGTCATGCTGCATGTGCCGAAATATCAAAACCCTCTTCAACTTCGATCCGCCCGTTACCGACGAGGAGGTGCGAGCGGCTTCGCTTCAGTTCGTGAGAAAAATCACCGGTTTCAACAAACCGTCGAAGGCGAACGAAGCCGCGTTCCTAGCCGCGATCGATGAAATCGCCGGTGTCTCGGCTCGTCTTCTCCAGGCGCTCGACACGAACGCGCCGCCGAAGAATCGGGAAGAAGAAGCCGCCAAGGCCAAAGCTCGCGCCGCGGAGAGATTCGGCGCTTGAGGGTCTGGCTCTAATCTTCACGTCCGAGTAGGCAAGCCGGCTTCAAGGACAAGTGGACACTGGCGTGTGACTCGCCTACGCGGAACGCGCAAGGCGAGGTCCGGACTGATTCCTAGAATTTCGGAATCAGGAAACCGGTGCGCCGGCAGTGCTCTTTGAAGGCTTCCCCGAATTGCCCGTACAGCATGGATTCTTCTTTCCTGGCTTTGATCCAATAGCCCAGGACAATCAAGCCGACTCCGGCAACGCATCGCCAGCGGTCAATCGCCAGCGCTCCGCCGATTGCGGCCAGATCGATTCCGGAATAGATGGGATGCCGGAAATGGGAGTAGGGACCGGTGCGGATGAGCTGGTGGTCCTGTTTGAGAGTAACCCTGGCGCTCCAATACTGTCCCAGGTGCCAGCGGGCCCAGAGAGCGATCGCTATGCCTATCCAGGTGAGGGCGACGCCCGCAACGGCCAGAGCGTAGGTCCGCGGGAAAATGTGACGACCAAGAACGCCGATCTCTGCCGCGTCGCTGAAGAGCAGGACAAAGCCAAGAATTTCCAGAAAGAGGATGCCGTAACGCGAGGCGAAGGATTCCTGGCTGACGGTGCGGCGCGTTTTCAGGGCGCCCGCGGCCCAGTAGGCGACAAAGACGATCCACGGACCTTCGATGAGAGAACGCCAAATCATGTCTAAGCGCTGTTGCCACTTACCATACAATGCTTACCACACAATGCTTACCACACAAACGGTATCAGCAGGTATCGTACCCGGGCGGCGTACTCGGTGTAACCGGCAAGACCACGCCGCAGTTCTCGATCCTCCATCGCCGTCCGAAAAACGAGGCCGCCGGAAAGAACAAACGAGCCTGCAAGGCCGTACCAGGAGCCCAGCAGCAGCGCATTTGCTGGCAGATAGATCAGCACGGCGGCGTAGAGCGGATGGCGTACGATGGCGTAGGGCCCGGTTGAGATCACTCTGTGCCCGCGTTCCGTTTGGATTTTCACCACCGCCGTCAGAAATGGGTTCTCCCGATAAACGCGGGCGATCATCCAGAATGACAACACTATCAACGCCCCGCCGGCGCATTGCAGCCAGAGCGGCATGACGGACCAGCGGAACCGGACCGCGTCCAGACCCATCAGAACCAGCCAGGCGCACCAGGCAATGATCATGGGCAGAATCAAGATTTTGTCCCAGAACGGCTGGCCTTTCTGAACTGGTAATTTCATTCGCTCGGCAAGAAGTGCGGGATCGTGCCGTGCCAGCAGAAGAGTGATCCACAAGGCTCCGACAAAGAATAAGATGAGGTACGCCCATCCGGCGGGCCAGCGGATCGTTCCCGCGGCGCCGAATAGCAGAGCCGAAAAGATCACAGCCTCTACCGCAAGAGTGAGCCAGACCTTGACGCCCATAGCTTTGCCTACGCAATACGAAACCAGCTTAACTCCAGCCTAACTCCAGCCAAACGAATGTGTGATGGTGGCCCGCGAAAAAATGAATATGGAAACCAGGCCGCTACGCCGAGAAGGGTCGGGCGGTTCTTCGATAACGCCACGCGATTAACGCCAGGCCGGAACCCAGCAGCACCATGGTCGAAGGCTCGGGAATCACGGTTTTCTTGTGAGGTTTGTGGCAGTGATCGGCAATGGGACTAAAAACTTCGCCGGCAGGGCAAACCCCAGATGGAATGGGCACACTGACCGGCACGTACGGGAAGAAGAATCCAGCGGCGAGCTGGGGGGCCATTGGTGCGCCGGCAGGCAAGTCGGACGCGGCGAGTACCGGCCGTATGGGGAAGGACGGTGCGCCGTAAACCGCGGCTACGGGCTGGTCCGTAACATCTTCGGCAGGCTCTTCGTTGGAAACTTCTGGCTTGGCCGTATCGGAAATCTGATTGCCGCAACGCGCCCGCGCCGTGATTTTGCCGTCGGTCAGCAGCAGTTCACCGAGGTGCAGGCGAACTCTTCTGCGCGTCCAGAAAACTGTGTCACGAATGCGATAGGAAAGATAAACTTCGCGGGCTTCGGTGGCGCGCACCAGACGGGCGTGGCTGAAATCGAAGTGGGCGTAATGCCGGCGAACTACATAGTCGCGCAACGCCGCATAGCGGAGATCGTCGGGATCCTTCACGCCTCCCGGCACCACCGAGTAAGGATAGACACTTGGGATCCGCGCCAGAGGCTTGGCGGGCTTGGCGGAGCGCGCCGCCATCAAAGCTAGAACGCTGTGGACGTTTCCCCGCATCCAAAAAGAGGCGGGCAAAGTCTGGGAAACATGCCAGGAGGGCAACGGGAAATAGCGCGCCGCATTCTGCCAGCACGCGCCAGCGAGCAGCGTCCCTACGACCACAGCGACCAGGGTGCGCTGCATGCGCAGACGACGGCGATACCAACTTCGCCTTCGTCGCGTGCGTGTTCCAATCGCCGCGTCCTTCAAACCAGCGCCCTTGAAACCAGCGTCGTTCAAAACCGCACTCCCACCCCACTGCGCCAATGAGCGGCACAAGGAGACCCAACTTTATAGAGCATTTGGGCACCCAAAACCGCGCGACGGAACCGGCTCGGATACAGGAACATAGCCGCCGAAGACAAATTATCTTAGCAGAGTTGTGCAAGGAGTTTCATCCCCAAGTGGAAACTCGAAGCAACCAGCGTCCCAATTTGGAACACACTCTGGGCAGTTTATGGCACCAGCCCACTCCCTACTCCCGCAGCGGCTTTTGGCCACCCCAACGGGTATCGAACAACCGGCCATTCGCCCCGCACAAGCAGGGCAGGATCGCCGCCGCGTTGGCGGCAATCCTGCCATTGGGCTCGTTGCCTGTTATTTCCCACGCTTTGGCATGCCTTGCCCGACCACGATATGTCCGATTCCTGCGCTCCCGTTCCGGCCGAACGGGTAAGAGGCGGCCGGAGTACCCGGTTCCACAGTGCTCGTATGTGAGAGCCCCGCAGGAATGCTAAAAGAATTTACAGCAAAGGGGTAATACCCGTTTACAGCTTGTACCTCAATGTTGACGGTGCTGGAGCTGCTGTTGACCCAGTCGATGGTATTGTTCGCAACCGCCGGACCGATGTTGCCGGTGACCGTCGCTGCGTTGACTGTAAAGGTGGCCGTTTCTGTTTCTGGGCTGGGTGGTATTCTCGCTGTTGCCATGTTGAGTCTCCTCTGAATCTGAAGTTAGATGAAGCCCGTAACCTGGATCACCCGTAATTTGGATCAATGGGTTCGGCCCTGTACTAAAGCTAGGAAGCGTGGATCGTCCTTGAGTGAGTCAAAGAGGGGCGTCTCAAGTACAGTTGCCACGGAAACTCCTGCGTCGAGCGACTTTTTCAGCCACTCCAGCGCCATATCGCTTTCCCCTAAGTCCTGGTAAACCGTCGCCGCATTGAATAGGATATCTTTGTCGCCTTGGCCCCAGCGCAGCGATTGGTCCAGGAATGCCAAGGCGTGTTTCCGGTCCCCGAGCATGGCGTAGAAATCGGCGACGTCGCCGTTCACCTCGGCATCTTTCGGGTTCACTTCGAGTTGCTTGTTGGCAAGACCGATCGCCTTCTCATAGGCCGATTTTGCCGCCGCCGGATTGCCGCTGTAGTGGTAAGCGTCTGCCAAACTGCCCCACACCGCGTACTGGCTCTCGTTCAGCTTCACTGCCGCCTGATAAGCACCGATTGCATCCGGGAAGCGCCGCAAGCGGAGATAGGCGGTGCCCAGATTGTTGTACGCGTCCCAAGTGGGGCGGATCGCGACCGATTGCCGCAGACGTTGGATGGCCTCGGCGTACTTGGCCTGGTAAAGATACGCCGCACCAAGATAATTGTAGCCCCGGTAGCCGTCGGGCGCCACGGCGATTGCACGGGAAAACATATCGATCGCTTTTTCCGCTTGTTGCTGCTGCAAATAGAATGCACCCAGATTCAAGTAGGCCATGGCATATTGCGGCCGGAGTCGGATGACTTCCAGGAAGGTCTTTTCCGCTTCGTCCAGCCGGTTCAAATGCTCTTCGGCGATCGCCAGCCCAGAGTACGCCTGATCGTTTGTGGGGTCCAGTTGCACCGCCTTTTGAAGCTCGGCCGCGGCTGATTCGTGCTGCCCGGTGCCATTCGCGACCACG
Organism: Terriglobales bacterium; assembly: GCA_050013295.1. Lineage (GTDB taxonomy): Bacteria > Acidobacteriota > Terriglobia > Terriglobales > Acidobacteriaceae > Acidiflorens. The sequence continues at coordinate 6,241 of JBEKFN010000093.1, read as the reverse complement.
CCGAGACAAATGTGCCCGGCGGCGCCGGCGTTGCCCGATTCCACCGCCTTCGCGCACGCTTCCCTTGCCAACGCGACCGCCCGCTTATCTTTAGTGGAATAGTATTTCCACCAATAAGCCATGCCGAGTTCCGCCCGGGCGGTTCCGTAGTTTGGGTCTAGTTTCAGCGCCTCGCTTAGGAGCGCGATCGCGCTGTTGGCGCTCTCCGGCTTTTGGGGATCGTCCATATAGCCGCGCGCCTGCAGGTAGTAGTTGTAAGCCTCGGGAAGACTGGTGCCGTGCGCCACCAATTCACGGCGCTCTTCGGGACGAAGTGTGACTCCTAGGGCGGCGGCGGCGCCGTCGGCAACCTCATCTTCAATCTTGAAAGGATCGCTGACGGGAGCGTCGAAGCTTTTCGCCGCCAGCACGCGCCCGGTCTTGGCGTCCAACAAGGTGGACGTGACCCGCAGCACATCTCCGGAGCGCTGCAGATCGACGCGCAGGCCGAGATTAACGCCAAATTCCTGGCGTGCCTGGTCCAGTGTGGTTACGTGCTTGCTGCGCAGTTCGCTGGCTGGGACCACCTGCACCGCGTGGTTCTCGCCGAGCTGAGTCAACTTGGCCGCAAGCGTGGCCACCAACCCGTTGGCGAGCGCGGCAAACTGGAGATCTGCTTCCGGCACCTCCAGCGGAAGAATCGCCAGACTTACGTTTTGAGGCAGAGCCGCACGACTTGAGTTCACGGGCAGATTGGAGGCCTGGCGGAATCGAGCCCCAAACAAGAGAAAAAAGAGGAGCGCAACCAAGAGGGATGCCGCCCCGGCAGCGATCAGCGCTGTCTTCCACCCGACAGATAGACTGCGCTTGTAGCGACTGCGTGCCGGCCACGATGGGAGCCCGCCGAATACCGGCTTATCTCCGCGCTGCACCGCCTCCAGATCCGCCAGCAGGTCGTGCGCCGTTGGATAACGGAAAGCTGGGTCCTTGACCAGCATGTGTTCGACGATTCCCGCCAGCGGAGCCGGCACGCTGTGGTTGATCTCGTGCAGCGAAGGTGGTTCCAGGTGCAACACACGACCGACGGTCCCGGCAAAGCTGTCGGTCAGGAAGGGATGCTGCCCACCCAGCATCTCGTAGAAAACCAGGCCCAGAGAAAAAAGATCCGCCCGTCCGTCGTAGACTTTTTGCTGCAAGACCTCCGGCGCCATGTAACCCGGCGTCCCGCTGGTCGAGATCGTCATGCTCGCCAGACTCTGTGTCGCTTCCTTGGGATCGGAGCCGGCGAACCGCTTGGCTATACCGAAGTCGAGTATCTTCACTCGCTGCCCGCCGGCCAACATGATGTTCTCCGGCTTGATATCGCCATGCACGATGCGCCGATCGTGCGCCGCGGCCAAACCTTTGGTGCACTGCATCCCGATCGCCACAAATTCCGCCATGCTAATCGGGGCCCGCATTCGTTCCCGCAGCGTCTGCCCCTCGATATACTCCATGACCAGAAGAATCTCTCCCTTCTCCTCGATCACGTCGTGGATGGCAGCGATGTTGGGATGATTGAGGGCGGAAGCGCGCTGCGCTTCCTTCAGAAATCGTTCGTGGTCACGCTCATCAAATTGGAGCCGCGGCGCCATCCGCTTGATGGCAACGACTCGCTTGAGGATGGTGTCCTCTGCCCGATAAACGTGCCCCATGCCACCGGCGCCGATCCGGTCCTGCACTTGGAATCGGCCCACCCGGCGGCCTGCCAGGTCGTTAACCACGGGAGGAGTTTTGACGCTGTCGCCAGAATCCGGCATTGAACGGAGAAGCTCCCAGAGCTCCGGCACAATTCTAACGCAGTGGAACACAAAAAAACGCCGATCTCCCGCGTGTGGTCCGACGATTCTGGGCGACGGGTTTCGTATCAGAGCATCGCTTTTTCGTATCGGGGTATCGCTTTACAACTTGCGGAAAAACTCGGATTCGGGCGGGTTTTGGGAAGGGCACGACTTCAGTCGTGTCGTTAAGTCGTTGAAAATGGTTCGCGCTTTAGCGCCCTAGGTGTGCTCTCTGCGCCCGCTATGAGCTTTTTCCGCAGCCTGTTTAGCGATACCGTAAGTCCTTCGAAACCCGAGTTCTTCCGCAGCTTGCTATGCGGACATGAAGGTTTGCTCACCCACGCCGATATGCACAATGGAAATTGCGGGCACGCGACAGGACATTGCACCATGCTGCCGTTCTAGGCCCTTAAGTTCCCTGCCTTGCCTGCCGATGAAACTAGCAGGAGGCGCGGCCAAAAGTGTCTTCTAACCTTCTCGATAACCCGAAGCTGTTCCGGCATCTAGTGGAAGACTTGCCGGTGGGGATCTACATCGTGGATGGAGAACGGCGGATCCGTTTTTGGAACCGGGGTGCGGAATCCATCACCGGCCATCTGTCGCACGAGGTGGTGGGACATCTTCCGGAAGATGTGGTGCAGGCCTGCGACCGGCGGGGCAACCGCTTGAGTGGGGAGCAACGACCGGTGACCATGACCCTCGCCCAGCGAACGCCGCAGCAATGCACCGCGTTCTACCTGCACAAAAATGGTCACCGGGTAGCGGTGAGGATCCGCACGCGGCCGATTCTGGAACACGGCGACGCGATTGGGGGTGTGACGGTTCTATTCGAAGAGGCGTATGTGTGCCGCGAGGACCCGTCTGGGCCGGCGATGGCCGGTTGTCTGGACGCGGCGACAGGAATTCCTTCGCGCCGGTTGACGCGAGCGGTGCTGAAGGAATGCATGGCGGGCATGGAGGAATCGCATATCGGCTTCGGGTTGCTCCGGATACGGGTGCTGGGGCTGGAGCAGTTTCGCGCTAAACACGGTCCGCAGTCGGTCGAGCCTTTTCTGCGCACTGCGGCGCATACCTTGCGCAACAGCCTGGATGCGGAAAACTTTTTGGGATGCTGGGAAGAGAACGAGTTTCTGGCGGTGCTGACCTCGGCGAGTCCAATGATGGTGGCAATGACGGCGGACATCTTGTGGAACCTGCTGAGCCATTCGGAAGTTTTGTGGTGGGGCGACCGTTTTCTGATTGAGGCAGAGGTCGCCTACACGGTGGCCACGGCGGGCAAGGCCCTGGAATCGCTTTTGCGAGAAATGAAACCTTCGCACTCGGGTAAGACGGCGAAGGCGGCAGCGGTGGGCGCGGCCAATAATTCTGGACCAATGCGAGGATGATGTTCGATGTTTTCGATCATTGGGATCGTGGTAGTTTTCGGCTGCATCGTGGCGGGCTACCTGATGGAGCACGGCAACATCAAGGTGCTGCTCCAGCCGGCGGAGCTGATCATCATCGGCGGGGCAGCGTTGGGCACGTTGCTGATCTCCAATCCAATACACATTCTGAAGCAGATGATGAGCGGGCTCATTGGGGCATTTGGGTCCTCGAAGTTCGGCACCCAGCGCTACATCGATTCCTTGAAAATGATTTATGAACTGCTGCAAAAGGCGCGCAAGGAAGGCCTGGTGGCACTCGAAAATGATATCGAGGAGCCGGACAAGAGCCCGCTCTTTTCGAAATACGAAGACTTCGCGAAGGATCACCATGCTGTGGCTTTCGTCTGCGACACGATGCGGATGGCGGTGAGCGGGGGGGTGGAAGTATTCGATTTGGATCAGATGCTGGAAGCGGACATGGAGGTCCATCATCAAGAGGCGAGCGCACCGGTGTCAGCGTTGACCACCATGGCGGACTCGCTGCCCGGGCTGGGCATTGTCGCGGCGGTGCTGGGGGTAGTAATCACGATGGGCGCGCTGGGCGGACCTCCGGAAGAAATTGGACGCAAGGTAGCGGCGGCGTTGGTAGGGACTTTTCTGGGCATTCTGCTGTGCTACGGGCTGGTCGGACCGCTGGCGTCGCGCATGGGCAAGATGGCGGATGAGGAACACGCGTACCTGCTGGTGTTGCGCGTGACCATGATCGCTTTTCTGAAAGGTGTGGCCCCCATCATGGCGGTTGAGATTGGGCGGCGGACGGTGCCGGGGCATGTGCGTCCCTCGTTCCAGGAGGTGGAAGAGGCTTGCCGCGGCGCGAAAGATGCCCCCGCGCCGGCGCCAGAGCCAGAGGCACAGGCCGCCTCCGCGGGATAGCCATTGTCATGCCGACGCCACCCATCATCATCATCAAGAAAAAAGGCGGCCATGGCGGTCATCATGGCGGCGCCTGGAAGGTCGCCTATGCCGACTTCGTCACGGCCATGATGGCACTGTTCATCGTGTTGTGGCTGACCAACACCAGCAAGCCGATTCAGGTAGCCATTAGCGGCTACTTCAAAGATCCCAGCGGAACCGGGAAGCAGACGGGAAGCAGTCTGGACGGATCCAAGGACAGCGGAAGCAGTCTGGCCGTATCGAAGGACACCGGAAACAGCCTGGCCGGATCGGGCGAGAATTTTCAACTGACCAAGGACAACATGGGGAAGCTCAAAGCGCAGTTGCAAAGGAGCATCCGCAGTATCACCGATCTGGATAAGCTGAAAAAGAATATCGAGATGACCGTGACCCAGGAAGGTCTGCGCATCGAGTTGCTGGAGTCGGCGGGCGGAACGTTCTTCGACAGCGGGAGCGCGACCCTCAACCAGAGTGGGCGGGTACTGATAACGCTGCTGGCGGTGGAATTGCAGAAAGTTCCCAACCATGTTTCGGTCGAGGGACACACCGACGCCAAACCCTATAGCGGCAAGAGCAGCTACAGCAATTGGGAACTCTCGGCGGACCGGGCGAACGCGGCACGGCGATTGATGCAGCAGGCGGGGTTGCGCGGCGATCAGGTCTCGCAGGTGCGGGGCTTTGCGGATCAACGCCTGCGCACCGCAAAGGATCCGCTGGACCCGTCGAACCGGCGCGTTTCGATCATCGTGCAATACCTCAGCACCAACACTGACGAAGCGGAATCTCCGGGAAAGGATGCGAAAGAACCGGCAGAGGGAAAACCGTCAGCCGCAGGCGCGAAGGCGGAACCCGAAACCACGGGGAAAAAAGACGAGCAGTAAAAAAGGCTGGCCACGAAAGGCCAGCCCGGATTGCTGCTAATAGTAATGGTTGTTTAATACGGTTATGCAAATGATGCGACTACCTGCTGCATACCTTGGGCCACGGATACGGTCCCGAGGAATTGGTAACTCCCGGAACTGCCGCATATGCTAACGTACCTACCAGACCTACCAACAGAATTATCGCTCTGAGTGAACGTTTCATTTTCTTTCTCCTTAGGGTCTGCCGAAAGGCTAGTCTCAGACGGCCAGCTTTTCGGCGTTGAGAAATTATACACACCTCTGCAACTTTGTGATTCATTGAGAGTTACTTCAAGCGCACTGAGCGATGTGACAAGCTGCCGGAGATGCCTAGATTTGGCGGGGCCGTCCGGCAGGCAATATAAACGGGGTTTATGCTGGTTTCTTAAGGTAATGCTTTGAAAAGAATCGCTTCGCTTCCGGATGCGAAAGAAGGATTACAGCACGCCAAAAATTCCTCTTGACAAGGTTTTGGCGAGCGCCCTTCTTTGGGACTGCGAGGGCTATGGTCGCGAGTTGGAACCGGCTGCCGCGGAGTTGGCTTTTTGCGGCTTGCCGGGACGGCTGAGTGGCAAATGATCTGCCCTTTGCTCCAAATGATCTGTCCTTTGCTCCAAATTCGAGCTTCGCGAGAATGCGCGCTCCACCATGCCTTCGAACATCGGGATCAGCGAATCGGAAGGAACCGTGGGTTGAAGATCCGCCAAGCCCTGCTCCCAGCGCTGGGTCTGCAAGCGGTTAACGGCGGCCTCGCGCCCGGCTTTGCGCGAGAATGAGTAGCCAAGCCAAACAAAAATGGCAAAATTGTAGGTCAACATATTGATCAGGTCGAAATTATCGTGCCTGATAAATCCTCCCGAATTCAGCGCCAACAGCATCAATTCCACACCGCCGAAGAGTCCAAAGCCGAGAGAGATCCCAAAACTGACCTGCTTCCGGGACACTCCCAGAAAGCGAGAAAACAGGAGCAAAAAGAGGATAAGGCCAACCTGCACGACGCGGACAGAGCGCTGCAGAGTTGTAAGGGCGTGCACCAGCGGACTCTGGTCGAAAGAATTTGAAAAGGCGACCACCACCGAAACCAGCAGCATCACCACGCCCGCCCACTTAAACAGGAGAGTACCCAAGTCCTTCAGCGTGTGATAGGGGCGGAACACGTCGAGGAAAATCTCATGAATGACCTTGAAGCCGAGAACCGCGTTGACTGCCTCGCCCAGCCAGA
>JBEKFN010000092.1:0-11925 GCA_050013295.1 Terriglobales bacterium | reverse complement strand
CGATTTGTCGCGGGGCGATTGTCCGGGCAAAAGAGCGGACTTTACGCCACTCCGCTGTTGGTGGTGCTATTGGTGGTCGAGACCAGCGACATTCTTCTTGCGGTGGATTCGATTCCGGCGGTCCTCGCCATCACGCTGAACGCCTTTATTGTCTACACCTCGAATGTGTTTGCCATTCTCGGCCTACGCTCGATGTACTTTGCCCTGGCGGGCATGATGGATCTGTTTCACTACCTTCACTACGGACTGTCGGTGGTACTGATTTTCGTCGGGCTCAAAATGCTGGCGTCGCACTACGTCTACATTCCAACCGAATGGGTACTGGCGATCGTGCTTTTTGTTTTGGCAGCTTCCATTCTCGCCTCGCTGGTCAATCCCCAAGAGAAGCGCACGTAGGCTGCGAGCTACGAGCTGCGAGCTAAGACAACCGGTTCGCTCGAAGCTCGCGGCTCGAAGCTCATGGCCAGGCATCAGGGAATTAGGGGCTGCCCAATTCCCGCGGACACCGCCTGCCCATACGCTATGATGAATGTTCATGATTAGCGTTCCCGTCGCCACGCCGTCGCGCTCCTATGAAGTGCTCATCGGAAGCGGGTTGATCGTCCGTGCCGGAGAATGCCTCGGCAAGATTCTTGGAAATCGCCGCGCGTTTGTGGTCACCGTTCCGCCGGTGCGCCGGCGCTGGGCGAAAGTCCTGCTGAAATCGCTGGCCGCCTCGGGAGTTGAAACCGGCCTGCTCGAAATGCCCGATGGCGAGCGCTCGAAACGTCTTACGACCCTGGAGAAGCTGGCGGAGAAGCTGGTGAAGCAGGGCGCGGATCGCGGGGTCACGCTGATCGCGCTCGGCGGCGGCGTCGTCGGCGACGTGACCGGGTTTCTGGCCTCGATCTATATGCGAGGCGTGGATGTCATCCAGGTGCCGACGACTGTGTTGGCGCAGGTGGATGCGGCAATCGGCGGGAAGACGGGGGTCAACCTCGTGTCGGGAAAGAATCTGCTTGGGACTTTCCACCAGCCGCGCGTGGTTCTGGTCGACCCCGCCGTTCTGGAGACGCTGCCTTCGCGTGAATACCACGCCGGCCTGTACGAGTCGCTGAAGTGCGGCATTATTGGAGATCCGGGATTGTTCAAGCTTTTTGAAGACCGGCGCCGCGAGATTCTCGATCGCGATCCGGTGGTGGTGGAGAAAGTGATTGCCGATTCGGTGCGCCTGAAGGCGTCGATAGTGAGTGCCGACGAACGCGAAGGCGGTTTGCGGCAAGTGCTCAATTTCGGCCACACGATAGGACACGCGCTTGAGGCCGAGACCCGCTACACGCAGTTGCTCCACGGAGAGGCCGTCGCCTGGGGCATGATCGCGGCTACGCACATCGCGCTCTCCACGGGCAAACTGGATAGTGTGACGGCGGGACGCATTTCGAACGCGGTTCTTGGCTTTGGCAGGCTGCCTCGCATGACGTTGCAGACCGCGAACATCCTGAAGCGGCTGCGCTCGGACAAGAAAACGCGGCACGGCGTGGTGCACTTTATTCTGCCGCGGGAGATCGGCAAGGTTGAGATCACGAGCGACGTGCCGGAAGCAATCGTGCGATCTGCGGTCGACGAGATTCGAAAGCTGGCGCGGAATTAGTATCGTGACCTACAGTGGAGCGACGGCGTCTCGCGAGCCTGCCCTGAGCGAAGTCGAACGGTCCAGCGGTACGGCGGCCGGGCGGGGACGCCCGGCTCTTCACTTGCAAGAAATCATATGGATCGAGAGATGAATCAGCGGATCGTGGGCGCGGCTCCCGCCGGTGCGCCGGACCGCGAGTCGGCGGCCGCGGCGGTCCGGGAGATGTTCACCTCGATTGCGCCGCGCTACGACCTGCTGAATCACGTTCTTTCGTTCAACATCGACCGCTGGTGGTGGTGGCGCACCGCGCGTAAGTTCGATGCGATTCTGAAGCGTCCCGAGGCGCGCGTGCTGGATCTTTGTTGCGGCACCGGAGACATGACTTTCGCCTTATGCCGGCGCGCGCGCTCGGGAGCTGCGCAGATTCTGGGTGCGGATTTTTCTCACGCCATGCTGCAGCGCGCAGCGGCGAAGGCGGCGGAGAAGGCGCCCGACAAGGGAAGCGGCGCGACGCTCTGCTGGATCGAAGCCGACGCGCTTCGGCTGCCGTTTCCCGATGGACATTTCAATCTGGTGACGTCGGCGTTCGGCTTTCGAAACCTGGCCGACTACGACGCGGGGTTGCGTGAAATTGCGCGGGTGCTCGGTCCCGGCGGAGAATGCGGCATCCTCGATTTCGGAGAGCCAGGCGGCTTGATCGGACAGTGCTATCGCGTGTACTTCAAGAAAGTTCTTCCCGCAGTCGGGACGATGATTTCGGGAGTGCGAGGCCCGTACGCCTATTTGCCCGCGTCGGTCGAGCGCTTTCCGTCGCCGGATGAAATGCTCGGGCGCATGCGCCAGGCTGGGTTTCGCGAGGCATGGTGGACTCCGTACACGTTTGGCATTGCGGGGCTTTACCGCGGCGTGAAGAGCGTTTAACCGCCGAGACGCCGAGGAGTTCTGAGAAAAACATCTAATCTGAAGTAGTATGATGCACGGCGCTCCGCATATTCGACTCGCGAGGAAGTTATGGCGATGCTTGAGACAGTTCTGAAGCGTTTTGAAGAGGCCGACGAGATACGAGTGTTCGAAAAAGGAAGATTCGAACTCGTTCGCATAGGGGGCATGACCATCGGCCGCGCCACGTACCAGCCCGGATGGAAATGGTCCGTTCACGTAGGGCCCAGCTTGGGCGCGTCGCGCTGCAAGGTCGAGCATGTTGGGCTGGTACTCTCCGGCTGTGCTACGGCTGCGATGGAGGACGGCACGATTCACGAACTTCGGGCCGGCATGCTTTTTTACATTCCACCCGGACCTCCCGGCCACGATAGTTGGGTGGTGGGCGATACGCCGTACGTCTCACTACATTTTCTCGGGGCTGACAGCTACGCCAATAAATAGGCATGATGGCACCCCCACCCCCTGTAACTGGCCACGTTGCGGCAGCGACGATCGAAATCCATCCAGGCCAACCGAACCCGGGCTTCCCGGCTCAACTCCACCCCGGTCCGAGCCAGTCGGCCAGAGCCGAGTGGTTTCCCTCTGCGAATTTGCATTTTGACACTCTAGTCGAGTATCACTAATCATTCTGAACGAGAGCAGGCCACCGGGTTGACTCTTTGAGTGTGATCATGAGAGCCGACGGTTATCGGTCTCATAAGACTAATGCCAAAATAAACTCCGATGCAGAACAGAAAAACTATGCGTTGGACGCGCGCTGGTTGGACCGCTAAGGTCAACTTGGTGAGATCGGAAGCGCACGGTCATCGGTTGCACGCGCCAGGAGAGAAAGCGAGTAACCAAATCAGAAGCCGCTCTCAGGCACCTAGGAAAAACCCTGATTAAGTCTTCATTGGAGAGAAAGGTTGCGTCAAAATACGACCCTCAGCGGCTAAAGCCGCTTGTGTAGCTGGCTTTGGCGGCATGGCTGAAGCCATGCCCTTTCAAAGCTCTCCGTCAACTGACTCAATCAGAGGTTCTCTAGATGGAGCCGCTCCAGGCGCTGGGGATCGCGCTCGTCTCGGGCATTACGGCGCGATTTACTTCTTCCGCATCAGTAAGAGTCTCCGGCCGCACAACCCTGATTAAAGGACCGTGTGACGATGACGACGAATCGCATGACGTCACGAACAGTTGGCCACGGTGAAGCCTGGCAGCCGCAGGGGTTGCCAGGCTTCCGGTTGTCAGTAAGAATTAGACATTGGGAACTGGCCATCGCCGGCGATAGGGCCGCGTAGGTCTCTATCCGCACAGTTCGCTTTTCTATGTTGGATCTTGAATTCGCGGAACTCTCCGATCTAGGTCGCGTACGCGCGGGGAACGAGGACTATGTTGGGCATGTAGTCCCCGGTTCGCCGGCGCGCGCTCGTTCGCATGGCTGGCTGTTTGCCCTGGCCGACGGCGTCGGCGGACAGCGCCAGGGAGAAGTGGCATCGCGGGCCGCCGTGCAGGAGGTGGTGGGGGGCTTCCAGCGCGCGAAAGAGACGGCTCTGCAGAAGGAACTGCTGAACCAACTGGTGCAAGCCGCGAATGCGCGCGTCTGCGAAACCGGAGCGCTCGCGGGACCTTCCGGTGCCGGGATGGCCTCTACGATCGTAGTTTGCGGCGTGCGGTTCGATCGGGCCACCATCGCTTACGTTGGCGACTCCCGATGCTATCTGATCCGGACCGGCGATGCCAAACCCATCACCCGCGATCACACCGTCGCCGCCGACCAGGAGCGCCTTGGCTTGGTCTCCGCCGAAGAGGCCGCCGAGTCTTCGGCCCGCCACTTTCTCAGCCGCTCTCTCGGGATGAACCTTTTCGTAAACGTCGATGTCGATGAGGTCCAACTGTTGGCCGGCGATGTACTGCTGCTCTGCTCCGACGGATTACACGGCGCGGTCAGTGCGCCGGAAATGGCTCAGACCGTGGGCCGGCACCGGGACCTAAACGCCGCTGCCCGCGAGCTCGTCTCCAGCGCCAACGAGAAGGACGGAAGCGACAACATTAGCATCCAGTTGATCCGCATTCGCAGCGTCGAACGTATGGGAATGTACCGGGGTCGCCCTTATAAACTGCGTTGATCGGGTGTCTCTTGCGGCGCCGCGAATCCTTACACATTTCTTACGTGAGTTCTGGCATCATGATTGGTGCAAACTTGACCGAAGGTTTGCCGCTGGCCGAGCACGCTTGATGCCGGTCAACCGCGATGACCGTACTCCGTTCTGGCGACCAACTCGATCACTACCGCATCGATAGCCTCGCTGCCCGCAGCGGCATGGCCTCTATCTTTCGCGCCACCGACCTTGAGAACGGCCGCCAGGTCGCGATCAAGATCCCCCATCCCGAAGTCGAGTGCGACCCCGCTCTGTTTGAGCGTTTCCGCCGCGAGGAAGAAATCGGCAAGCTGATGGACCATCCAGGCGTCATGAAGGTCTTTGCCGACGGCGACCGCAGCCAGGTCTACATGGTCATGGAGTGGGTGGAGGGGCGGTTGCTGCGCAAACTCCTCGGCGAACAGCCGAAAATGCCGCCGGAGCGCGCCATCCGCATCACGCTGCGCATTCTCGATGCGCTCGACTACATCCATGCGCATGGCGTCGTACATCGCGACCTCAAGCCGGAAAATGTTATGGTCGACGAACACGACAACATCAAGCTCATCGATTTTGGCATCGCTGGCAACGCCGGTTCCCGTCGCCTCACGTTCGCCAAGTTCTCCCCGACGATGGGAACGCCCGACTATGTTTCTCCCGAACAGGTCAAAGGCCAGCGCGGAGATGCGCGCAGCGATCTCTATGCGCTCGGGGTGATGTTCTACGAAATGTTGACTCGCAAAGTGCCGTTTTCCGGCGCGAATCCTTTCCTGATCATGAACGATCGCTTGCTGAACAACCCGGTTCCGCCGCGCGAAATCGATCCCACCATCACGCCGCAATTACAGGAGATCATCTATCGCGCGCTCGAACGCGTGCCCAAGAACCGCTATGCCAGTGCCCGCGACTTTGCCCGCGACCTCGAGCACCCAGAACAGGTCGGAATCACCGAGCGCCCGGAATTTCACAACTGGAAAGATCGCCGCACTCCGTGGCGGAAGAAGGTTCTCTTCTACGCGCTGATGGCCCTGATTCCGATCGTGATTTTTGGCCTCCTGTTCTACGTAGCCTTCCACAGCTAATCTAGATACGCTAGGAATTCGCCAACCGATTCTCACCGCGGAAGGAACTCATCGCCATGGATGTCAAACTCCGGATACGCTCCCGCACCTAGCTCGTACAGATCCATCCCCTGCAACTCGCCTTCCCGCGTCGCGCGTTGCGGATAGACACGATCCAGCAACCAGTTCAATCCGTAGGACAGCGGCAGGACAAAGCCCAGCAGCGTTGCCATTCCCACCAGTTGCGCCAGCCACTGCCCGCTCGATCTCCCTGGCGCGCCCGCATCGGTAAGCAGCGCTACCGCCAGCAACCCCCAGAGCCCGCCCACGGCATGTACGGAAATGGCACCGCCGGGGTCGTCAATCGCAAGTTGGAATTCAAGCAGATCGGCAACCAGCGGAACCACGATGCCCGCAACCCCACCCACAATAATCGCGGCTGCTGGTTTCATGAACGCCGCCGCTGCACTGCTGGCTACCAACCCGGCCACCCACCCATTGGCGCCTAGCGACGCGTCGGGCCGGCCAAACCGGACGCGTGTCACCGCCACCGTCGTCAACCCGGAAGCCGCCGCGCACAATGTAGTATTGACGGCGATCAATACAACGCGCGCCGGCTCCACGCCCAAGAACAGAATCGCGCCGCCAGAGTTCAACCCCAGCCATCCGATCCACGCGAACAGGCAGCCGACGAGAACCAGCACCGCGCTGTGTCCGGGAAGCGCGGCGGGCAGTCCCTCGGCGGAAAACTTTCCCCGCCGGGAGCGGAGAATCCAAGTGATCGATAGTGCGGTCAGACCACCCGTCACTTGAATCGCGCCCGAACCCCCGCCGTCGAGGAAGCCCCGGCCGAGTCCGCAATTGACGCCGAGTTGCGCCAGCCATCCGCCGCCCCATGCCCAGTGTGCGAACAGCGGATAGGTGCAGCCCGCCAGCAGTGCAGTCGAGGCGCACGTCGCGCCCAGCCGCCAGCGGTCCGCGCCCGAGCTGAGTGGAATCAGCCCCGCCAGCCCGACGCTGAAGAGCTGCAGCAATACCACCAGGGCGGCCGGAGAAAGGTCGAGCCGCAGCCCGCGCAGGAAAAACGGTTCCGCCGCAATCCATCCCCACGCTTTTCCTCCGGCGATGAGAACGCGTTCCGGCTGGCCGGCCACTCCTTGCCACGCGAAACCGACGATCACATACACAATGGCCGCTACCGCCGTCACGCAGAGCGCCGCCAGCATGGCGTGAGCTGCGCTGCGCGCCCGCCCCAGGCCGCAGTTGATCAGCGCCAGGCCGACGCCCGCGAACGGTACAAGAAGGATGAGGAGAAAGCAGAGCAGCGCTGAGACGTCCGAGAGAGAGACTAGAGAAGGAGCCACGAAAAGGGTCACTCTCCTTCCGCTTCCAGCACAAGATGAGAACGGACCGCGAGCGCGAGGCCGAGCAACTCCACCGCCATGCCGGCGAGCGCGAACGCGGTGCGCGCGCCCGCCGAAGGCAGCAAGGCAAGGGCGGAAACCACAATCGCCCAGCCTGCAACCAGCAATAAGAAACCGGCGAGCTTCATAGCCTTCCGTCCCTCGAACTGTTGCGCTCTGGGATTGTCATCCAGGAACGATTCCGTCCTACTGCGAGGCTAATGCGCCATAGTCGCACCGTCCAATCGAAATTTCTTATTGTACCTAGAAACGGAAAGGACCCGACAAAGCCGCCTTTCCTGTTAGGATGGCGGGACACCTGCGTCTATGAGAGACCTGCTCAATCACATCGTCGCGCACCGCAGCGGTGCGCTCTTCCTTCTGGCGATCGCCGCGTTCCTGGAAGCTTACGGCGACTCGTGCTTTCAGTCCGCGCTCTATCGTGCTTCCGGGATGAGCCGCGCTTTCGCCTTTGTGGGGGGAGCGGTGTCACTCGCCGCTTATGGGCTGGTCGTCAACGCCCCCCGCTGGGAGTTCGGCAAACTGCTGGGCGTCTACGTCGTGCTTTTTTTCCTGCTGGCACAGATCGTAGCCCGCGTAAGATTCGGCCAGGCCCCCACGCTCCCGATTCTGATCGGCGGCGCACTCATCGTCGCCGGGGGCGTAACCATCACGTTGGGTGGATAGTGGTTAGTTCTTTGGTGCGGAAGGGGGGATTTGAACCCCCACGCCTTTCGGCGCCACCCCCTCAAGATGGTGTGTCTGCCAGTTCCACCACTTCCGCTTTAAAATCAATCTCTTGCAGACCGTTTGAGGGAACATCGCAGTCTGCATGGCACACGCGGGAAGTACTGCACCCGGCATCGTGCTTCCTAAGTCTTTATACACGGTCGAACGAGGCGGTTCAAGTTCGCTGGTGCTGGCTGGGACAATAAACTGCCAACCGGCGACCCGCCCAGAATTGTACGTACAGTGTTCCACGTGGAACATGGCAAATATGTACGTACACTAGTTACATATTCAGAGGCGATTCGGGGCATGACTCGGGCGCACAAAAAGCGAAACTGTGGGGCTTGGCCGGTGTTTATTAGTGACCTGTGGTCATTATTTCCGCATGGTTAGATGGTCTAAGTCATTGATAATGCTAAGGGTCAAATGTGGTTAAATAGGCACAAGCGGGTATTAGTTACACGGTAATTATTACAATCATCATAATTTGGGGGGGTGGCGTCGAGGCTCCCGCGGTTGCTTCCTGGGCGAGGCAGGTCTGGTGAGAGTCAACGAGTGCGATGTGCTTACGATGAAAATCCGACCTCCGGCCGCGTAACCGCGGAGTCTCACAATGCCAGCAGTTCGGCGAGCCACTTCTCAAAAAGCGTGAGAAGTGGCGCACCCCAGTTATTTCGGTCAATCCTAAAAGACAACGGCGCGTTATACTTCCGCGGTAATGTGGCCCACCCCGCGTCTTAGCTACGGCTAGTCTGAACAGCAGATGGGCCGCCACCACAGAAATTCGAAAAGGGGAGTGCTTGATGAAAGCGCCTGCGTTATTTGACTTAACCGGTCGGGTGGCTGTCGTGACTGGTGGTAATGGCGGAATTGGGCGCAGCATTGCGCTCGGATTGGCCGAAGCCGGGGCTGCCGTCGCGGTGTTTGGACGAAACGACGAAAAGAACCAGCGGGTGCTTTCCGAATTGAAGGCAATCGGTGTTCCATCGGTTGCGGTGAAGGTTGATGTGACCAATCGCGCCGGATTGGAGCCGGCGCTTAACAGGGTCGAGAGCGAGCTCGGTGGCATAGGCATCCTGGTAAATAATGCCGGCAACGTGTCGTTGAGCGGCGGTGTGTTGCAGGAAAAACCTGAAGATTGGGACAACGTCATCGAGACGCAACTCAATGCAGTTTTCCTTCTTTCGAAGCTCGCTGCCAGATCGATGCTTAGTCGTAAAGGTGGAAAGATTATTAACATCGGCAGTGTGTACTCGTTCTTTGGATCTGGGCTCATCCCCTCTTACAGCGCAGCGAAAGGAGCGATCGTCCAACTGACCAAGTCCATGGCCATTGAGCTCGCCCCGCACAACATTCAAGTCAATGCGATCGCGCCAGGGTGGATTGAAACGGACATGACGGCGCCGGTACGTACAATGCCCATGAACGACGAAATTCTTGCGCGGACGCCTGCCGGTCGGTGGGGTCAACCGGAGGAACTTGCGGGAACAGCTGTGTACTTGGCCTCGCGGGCTTCGGACTTCGTTACCGGTACTACGATTCGTGTCGATGGCGGTTATGCGATCCGATGACATTCCGAACGTAACTCAGGCCGAAACCGACCTGGAGGTCCGATGTGGAGAGCGTAACGCGGAATCTCACAATGCCAGCAGTTCGGCGAGCCACTTCTCAAAAAGCGTGAGAAGTGGCGCACCCCCAGTTGTTTCGGTCGAGGCTAAAGACAGGCCCGCGTTATACTTCCCCGTTAAAGTGGCCCACCCGCCTGGTGGAGAGGTAATCATTCCACCGATCGACTACGACCCGAGCCTCAGCAGGGCTTTCCTTAGCCGCTCATGCCGCTGCGTGAGATGCAGGTAGAGCATTTCATCCGGTTTGGCTTTGGCGCGGATGATTTGGACGAGGTCTTCTTTTTCTTCTTGTGCCCACGCATGCAATCCCGGCACATCGGCTAGCACGAGCGCGAAGTTGTCGAAGGCTGCGTTTTCCAGCGGCTTCCATGAAGACGTGCTGACGCGCAGAATTCGCTCCAGCGCACGCCTCGCGTGCTTGCGCATGAGGACGGCATCTCCGCTAAAATCTTGCGCCATGCGGCGGTTGACTTGCAATCCGATGTTGCGCGTTGAAAATCGATCCCACGCTCCTGCTTCGCTTCCCGGCAACTCGTTTTTTTGCACATCGTTTCTTGGTACATCGTAGAAGACGTGCCCCGCCGCCAGCCGCTTCAGGGTGCGCGGGGGTGTCCGGTATTTGGGATCGGCGACGATTTTCTGCTCTTCGCGCTCGACTAGCTTTTGCAGTTCTGGGCGTCCCGGCCTGAAGCCCAGCTTCCGGTAAAACCAGAACGCGCCCGATTCTATCGCTTCCTCGTTTTCATGGCCTAGTTGATACGGGTAGACCGAGATGCACGTCGTTCCCATGCGGTGACACAGGCAGCGCAGCACTTGCGCATAGATCCATCCCGCTTCGCCGCCTCGGAATGTGTAGAAGGTGTTGAAGCCTACCTCCATCCACTCGCAGAGGCCGATGGCTTCGACGTAGTTGACGGGCACTCCATTCTTCAAGGTCAAGCCCGCGACATAGGCGCGCAGCGGGAGACGGCGGTCTGGCGGCAGGTTCCAGAGATAGATGGAAACGCCGCGGGCAACATCGGAGCGCACTTCCGCCCGAGCTTCCGCCCGAACTTCCGCCCGAACTGCGGACGCCGGATCGCCCAGCGTCGTGCCGTAAAGTTCGCGGTAGCGCACCAGCATGACCTCGCGGATCATGTCCATGATCTTGTCGCCCTGCTGGCGCGAAAGCTTCGTCAGTTGCGGTGGACGCGTTGCCAACTCGGCGGCCAGCGAGACTTGGCTGCGGCTGATGAGCGGTTCGCTGTGGTAGAAAACGCTTGGAACGGGCTTCCAGTTTCGCGTTCGCGTGATGACGGAGTTTCCGAGATTCCAACGCAGGGGGACGCGCAGCGATTCGTAGAGTTCGGCTTTCTGTTGCACTGGCAGCTGCAATTGTTCGAAGCGTTTAATCAGCCATGCCGCGCTCGCGTTCTTTTTTCCTGCGGCCGTCTCAAGCCAGCGGCGCCAGGGTGTGTCGGCCTCTACATACGCGTCGTCCTCGAGCAAGGGAATGAAGGGCGGGCCGGTGGTGCCTAACTCACGTCCTGGGTGGTAATTTTCCCAGGCGATTTCGACTTTGCCGGGCATGCGTTTGATTAGCCAGCTGGCTACGTCGAAGCTTAGCGTGTCTTCCATCTCGGTGCCAGCAATGCCGGAGACTTCGATGGGCTCGAAGTCGTCCATGTCGGCGCCGGCTTTGCGTAGTGCTTCGACTTTTTTGTGGAAACTATTCAGAATGCGCTCGGTGACGCGCAGCACGCTTGGCGCTTGCGGAAAGGCGCGCAGGAAAAGCAGCGCTTCGTGGAAGCGGATCAGCGAAGCTGCATCGGGGAAGCGCGCGGTATTTAGCCGCTTCAGCAAATGCACTACGGTCGCGGCTTCGTGGCGTCCGAAGCGATAGCGGCAGGCTTCGAGCTGGGTGAGTTGGCGGTCGAGAGTGGTGGCGGCCATGGCAGATTCCTCACAAGGGTACATCATGCGCGTGCCCCACTCGTTGCGCTCCATGCGATGAGTGGCCTTCACCGCACGCTACACTCATTCGCAAAGAACGCGAATGAGTGGGGCACCCGCCACTAGAACTGGTCGCGGTTCTCAGAGCGGGCTGTCCGGCCCTCGGGGGCTGAAGCCCCATTTTGATTGGTCCTGAGCGGCACGACTGAAGTCGTGCCCTTCCCGTTCTTGCTCGAACATAATTCATGGGAGGCTCGAGACGGGGCAAAGGCCCGTCACCAAACGGATTAGGATTTTGCTGCAAGCTGTGAAGCCGTGCCCTACCCAAAACCGTTGGTGAAACCAGTTCTACTCGGCAGACGCGAAAAATACGGGCGGCGCCCTCACCCACTCATTCGCACAGAACGCGAATGAGTGGGGCACCCGGTCCCATGCTATAATCTCTCTTCGCCTGAACGTGTTTACGTCGAGGCTGATCCTGTGATTTCCTCCGCGGGCGGA